>JAEEVB010000022.1 GCA_016287065.1 Muribaculaceae bacterium | reverse complement strand
CTTCTTGAGCAGCGAGGGTTCGTGCGGTCCGCTCTCGCCCTGGGTGAACTGCGGCATGGCATTGTTGTCGCCCTCGTCGTTGTTCTCGTCGGTCTGCGCGTCTTTGCTGTAGATGCTTCGCCAGCCCTCTTTGGTTATCTGCTTGCCAGTGGCCTTGAATTCAAAGCCGTTGATGTCTGCCATGACGGTGGTGGTCAGGAATTCGCAGTCGGGGTAGAAGGCGGCTATAAAACGCTTGGCAATGAGGTCGTAGACGCGTTTCTCTTCAGGACTGAGGGGCGCCTTGCGCGGATCCACGTTGGTGGGGATGATGGCATGGTGGTCGGTGACCTTGCTGTTGTCGAACACCTTCTTGCTCTTGGGCAGCTTGGCGGCGAGTAGGGGCGCGGTGAGGCTGGCATAGGGCACCATGGCCTGCAAGATGCCAGGCACCTTGGGGTAGATGTCGTCGCTCAGGTAGGTGGTGTCGACGCGCGGATAGGTGGTGACTTTCTTCTCGTAGAGCGACTGTACGAGTTGCAGCGAGGTGTCGGCACTGAAACTGAATTTCTTGTTGCACTCTACTTGCAGGCTGGTGAGGTCGAACAGGCGTGGCGGCGCCTCCTTGCCTTTCTTGGTCTCGATAGAGGTGACTGTGAGCGGGTAGGCCTTGATGTTCTCTATAACCTCACTGGCCTCACCTTGGGTCTTGTACCGGCCGCGCGTGGAGTTGAAAGTGGTGTTGCGGTATAGGGTCTTGATTTCCCAGTAGTCCTCGGGCACGAAGTTCTCGATTTCGCGCTGGCGGTTGACGATGAGCGCTAGGGTGGGGGTCTGCACGCGGCCTATCGAGAGCACTTGACCTGGACGGGAATACTTGAGCGAATAGAGCCTGGTGGCATTCATGCCCAGTATCCAGTCACCAATAGCACGTGAAAGGCCGGCGAAATAGAGGTTGTTGAACTCGTCGGCTGTTTTCAGGTTGTTGAAACCCTCGCGGATGCTTTCCTCGGTAAGCGATGAAATCCACAGACGCTTCACTGGGATGTTGCATCCCGCTTTCTGGTACACCCATCGCTGAATGAGTTCGCCCTCCTGGCCGGCATCGCCGCAGTTGATGACCTCGTCGGCGCTTTTGATCAATGTCTCTATCACATGAAACTGTTTCTTGATGCCGTCATCTTCCTTCACCTTGATACCGAATCGCTGCGGAATCATGGGTAACGCTCCCAGGCTCCACCGCTTCCACAAGTCAGTGTAGTCGTGCGGCTCCTTGAGTTCGCACAAGTGGCCGAAGGTCCAGCTCACATAGTAGCCGTTACCCTCGTAGTAACCATCGTGCCTGTCGTTGGCACCCAGCAGCGCGGCAATGTCGCGCGCCACACTCGGTTTCTCGGTTACACACAGTTTCATTCGCCCAGTTTCAGTTTCTTTGCCTCGTCCCACAGGGCGTCCATCTCGGCGAGTGTCATCTCGCCCAGCCGGCGGCCTTGCTTCTTGGCTTCTTGTTCTATGTAGTTAAAGCGTGCAATAAACTTCAGGTTGGTGCGCTCGAGTGCGTTGTCGGGCCGCACTCCATAGAGCCTGGCGGCATTCACGATGGCGAAGAGCAGGTCGCCAAATTCCTTTTCGCGGTCGGCTTCGTGGCCTGAGGCGAGTTCGCGTTCCACCTCGTTCACTTCTTCCTTCACCTTAGTCCACACATCTTCGCGGTGTTCCCAGTCGAAGCCCACATTGGCGGCCTTCTCCTGCACGCGCTCGGCCTTGATGAGCGAGGGTAGGGTGGCTGGCACGCCGCCCAGCACGGTCTTGTTGCCGTCCTTCTCCTTCATCTTGATGAGTTCCCAGTGGTCGAGCACATCGCGGGCTGTCTCGTAGTGTTCGTTGCCGTAGATGTGGGGGTGGCGGAAGATGAGTTTGTCGCTGATGGCGTTGCACACATCGGCAATGTCGAAGAGTCCTTTCTCGTCGCCAATCTTGGCGTAGAACACGATGTGCAGCAGCACATCGCCCAGTTCCTTGCGTATGTTGGCGTTATCGTCGGCAATGATGGCCTCGGCGAGTTCCATCGTTTCCTCTATGGTGTTTGGGCGCAGGCTCTCGTTGGTCTGCACCGAGTCCCAGGGGCAACGCTCGCGCAGTGTGTCCATCACATCGAGCAGCCGCCCGAAGGCTTCCAGTTTCTTCTCTCTACTGTTGTTGGGCATAGTTGATTTGTTTTAAATCGTTACAAAATTACGAAAAAAATGCATGTGGTTCAAAGAAATCATGAAAATACTTGTGAGGGTGATCTGTTGCTGCAAAAAATGCATGTCGCGAGTGGAAATGTGAGATAATTAATTGCAAGAGTGAGGAGAATGCATTAAATTTGCAGAAATGGCAAGCCATATTATCCATTTGTGATTAAACCATCAAGGCCAAATGGAATCAAACCATTACGGTCTGCTGAACTGATGAAACCAATGATAATAAACAACTAAAACCCAATAATATGAAAAAACTAACTTTATTTTTTATGGCGGCTTTCATGACACTAATGGCCAGCGCTCAAGTTCGACCTCCTGTGGAGCATTATAAAATCAATGGCATGAACCTGGAGGGCATGAAAGGCAAATTGGTATTGACCAAAGAATCGTTGCCCAAACTCATGCAAGGTGTGGTGTGCTATCCCTACTTCGACCGGGGCGAGGTGAGGCTCGAGGCTAAAGTGTTGGATAATAACCCAAACTATGTGATGGTCTTGCTCAAGGTTGAGTACCTGAACACCAAACGAGCCCAGGAACGCTATGTGGCTACCTATGAGCACGATGAAGGCATCATCGATGCAGTTTTGGCGGTGGTCGAGGGCGATGTTTCTTGCCTGAGTGCGCCCTTTAAGTACTCAAACTGTGACTATCGGATTTGGGATCGCTATGCTACAGTAGAACGCACCGACACCGGGTTTGTGGTGACACGCAGCTACCAAACTGTGATAGATTTTCCCGATAGTTTTAGGCAAACCGAAGAAGGTAAGTGGACCTTGCCGTACACGGTTGATAATAAAGGGAAGATGACCATGCAAAAATCGCTTTGGTATTCCATGACTATCACAAAACATAGAATCCACTTGCCTGGCGAAAAAGAGAGAATTACTCGACTTGAGAGCGACGAATGTAAAACGATTAATACTGATTTCACGAGTTTTATCACAATGTATTGCCGTCCGCTAAGTGTTGGAAATGAGTCTCAAGCCATTGAAGAAGCCTACGCCATAGCAAATGCTATGCTTGCCAGGGATGACAATGAAAAAATGAAAACCACATTCCAGAATTTGAAGAATCACACCACGCTGTGGCTGGAGCGACTCATGTACCGCAATCCCCAGCAGTGGCTTGAATGGTTCCACGAGAACCACGGCAAGGTTCACTGTTCTACGGCATTAAGCGACAACCTTGACAGTGATGCCGACTTTGCATCATGGCTCAAACAGCAGGTGAAAAAACTGAAAAACAAAGAGATGCGCGCCTGGTGGGACAACCGCTTGAAATAGGTGATGCACCTGCACAAGATAGCAAGAGGCTGCTCAACACTGGGTAGTCTCTTTTTTTATATTTTAAAATAATTAGAATACATTATAACTAATTCAAGAATTATATCTATATTTGCTAGTTAAAAGCGATAATAGACGATTACAATGGAATTCAGAACCGCCATAAGGACTCCCGAGAATCTGGGCATCATGCACCACAGCGATGTGATGACCATGCTGGGCTCGTGCTTTACCGAGAACATCGGTGCCAAGTTGCGTGGGGCAATGATGAATGTGGAAATCAACCCCTTCGGCACCATCTATAACCCCCTGAGCATGGCCAGTTGCGTGCAGCGGCTTGTGGATGCCGTTCCCGAGCGGGGCATGGACCTGTTCCAGGGCGGAGGCGTGTGGAACAGCTTCAATTTTCACTCACGTTACTCATTGCCCGACAAGGGTGCCACGCTTGAGCGCATGAACGAGCGCATCATGCAGGGGCACGACCACTTGCAGCGCAGCAACACGCTCGTCGTGACACTGGGCACAGCCATTGTTTATCGCCTTGCTGCCACAGGCGAGGTGGTGAACAACTGCCATAAGGTGCCACAGCATAAGTTCACCCGTGAAATGGCGAGTGTAGATGAGATAACCAGCGCTCTCGAAGGCATGGTGGAGCAGTTGCGCTCGTTCAACCCAGGTTTGTACATCTTGTTCACGGTGAGTCCCATCCGTCATATTGCCGACGGTCTGGAACTAAATTCGCTGAGCAAGGCGGTGCTGCGTGTGGCAGTTGACAAGGTGATTCATGAGTATCCTGAATTCACTGGATATTTCCCTTCTTTTGAAATCATGATGGATGACCTGCGCGATTACCGCTTCTATTCCACCGACATGGTGCATCCCTCAGAGGTGGCAGTGGAATACATTTGGCAGGCATTTCGTGCCACCTATTTCGACGACCCGTCGATACAGGCCATTGCGCGTTGCGAGCGCGTGATGAAACGCCTCCAGCACCGACCCATGAGCGGTAACCGCGATGTGGTGTCGCGTTTCCACGACGACACGTTGGCGGTGGTGCGCAATTTGGTAAACGAATATCCCTATATCGCTGAAGTGAAAGAAATAAAAAATATGCTCTCTGACATATGAAATATTCAATTAAAGAAATAGCCCAGATACTGGACATCGCGCCAGGGCGCCTCGCCAACAAGAAGGCGATGGTGAGTTATCTGCTCACCGATTCGCGTTCGCTGGGCGACCCGCGTGAGACCCTCTTCTTTGCCCTTCGCACACAGAACAACGATGGCCATCGCTATGTGCTGCCGCTTTATGCACAGGGCGTTCGCAATTTTGTGGTCGAGAGTGAAGAAGGTCTGGGACACTTGCGCGATGCCAACCTGTTGGTTGTTCCTAACACGCTCGAGGCGTTGCAGAACATTGCCATGTATCATCGCCGCCGTTTCAGGATTCCGGTGATAGGCATGACCGGCAGCCGCGGCAAGACCACGGTGAAGGAATGGCTTTATGAACTGCTCAAGGACGATTACCATGTGATGCGTTCGCCTCGCAGCTATAACTCGCAGATAGGCGTGCCGCTTTCGCTGTGGGACATCGACGAGAGCACCACGCTGGCCATCATCGAGGCAGGTATATCTACCACGGGCGAGATGGCCAACTTGCAGGCGATGATACGCCCCACGATTGGTGTGATTACCAACATAGGTACCGAGCATAACGAGGGATTCTCGTCGATGCGCCAAAAGGCACAGGAGAAGGCGAAAATCCTCTATAACTGCGAGTGCATCGTCTATTGTGCCGATGATCCTCTGGTGACTCAGGCCATACAACCGTTACTCGATGTGGAGGTGGCTCAGGAGGTGGCATGGTCGCAGCATACCCCCTCGCACGAACTTTATGTGAGCAACATCACTCGCCACGATGAGAAGAGCCAGATTGATTATGAATACAATGGCGAACATCACAGCATCGAAGTGTCGTTTACTGGCTATCGTGATCTGGAGAATGTGATTACCTGCCTCGCTATCCTGCTCTATCTTCAGGTCGATCCTGAGGTGATTAAGGAACGTATGGCACGACTCACTCCAGTGGGCACTCGCATCAACGTGATTGAAGGTATCAACAACTGTACGGTGATAGCCGACGGCTATCCCAGCGACTACAACTCACTCACGCCAGCCATCGACTTCATGGCGCGTCGGTCGGTGCATCAGACCCGCACGGTGATATTAAGCGACCTCACACAAGAGTCGTTCAGTGCCGAGGAACTCTACATCAGGGTAAGCGAGTGGCTACGCAGCAAGCACATCGACCGTTTCTTTGGCATCGGAGAACAGATGATGGCATTCAGTCGCTATTTCACTGGCATGGAAACACGCTTCTTCGCTTCGACCGAAGACTTCCTCGAGCACATGTCGCAAGGCGATTTTGAGGATGAGACCATATTGGTAAAAGGCTCGCCTATGTTCCACTTCGATCAGATACTGGACATGCTCGAAGCTAAACAGCACATGACTGTGGAGGAGGTAGACCTGAGTGCGCTGGCTCACAACTTTAAGTTCTTCAAGTCGCTTATCAAACCCACGACCAAGACGGTGGGCATGGTGAAGGCTTCGGGCTATGGTACGGGTTCCTACGAGATTGCCAAGACGTTGCAAGATCGCGGTGCCGACTATCTGGCCGTGGCTGTGCAAGACGAGGGCGTGGACCTGCGCAAGGCAGGCATCACTATGCCCATCATCGTGCTCAACCCCTCGGTGGTAAACTACAAGTCGATGTTCACATTCAGACTTGAACCTGAAGTTTACGGACTTGAGGAGTGCCGTGAACTCATCAAGGAGGGGGCAAAATATGGCGCGAAGAATCACCCTGTTCACATCAAGATCGACAGCGGCATGCACCGCTTGGGCTTCAGGAGAGAGCAGATGTCTGAACTGATAGAATTGCTTCAGGGGCAGACGGTGATACGCCCTGCTTCGGTGTTCACGCACCTGTGTGTGGCCGATGTGCCTGAAGAGGATGAGTACACCCATGAGCAGTTCCGCTATTACAGCGAGTGTGCCGAACTGTTGCAGGAGGCATTCGACCACAAGATATTGCGTCATGTGTTGAACACGAGTGGCATCGTTCGATTCTCCGAGTATCAACTCGATATGGTACGAATAGGCATCGGGCTCTACGGTGTGAAGACCGTATTCGATGGACGTGAAGACGCACTGCAACCAGTGGCTACGCTGCGCTCGGTGGTGATTGCCATCAGGGATTTGCCCGCAGGCGCTACCGTGGGTTATGGCCGCCGAGGTGTGCTCACACGCGACTCCCGCATTGCTACGCTCACCATAGGCTATGCCGACGGCTTCGACCGACACTTCGGTAACGGCAACATCAGTGTGTGGCTCAATGGCTACTTGTGCCCCACAGTAGGCACTGTGTGCATGGATGCGGTGATGATAGATGTGACCGATGTCCCGTGTGCACTGGGCGACCGCGTGGAAATTTTCGGGCATAATGTGCCTGTCGAGAAACTGAGCGAGGCTCGTGGAACCATACCTTATGAGATACTCACGAGCATATCACCTCGTGTGAAACGTGTTTATTACAGGGAGTAATTATGTGTAAGAAGATATTATCAATCATATCAATTTTCGCAGTGGCTTTGGTGACCCATGCCGATGTGTTTTATAGTGGAGGGCTCTGCTATCAGACGCTCGACGATGCGCCAATGCCGCAAGTCGAGGTCGCGCCCGTGTGGGGAATGGATGTTCCCGACTATGAGGGCGTCTACATCATTCCAGAGAGGGTGTACTATGAGGGCGAGAACTATGAGGTGGTGGCGATAGGCGACAGCGCTTTTTGGTTGAGTCATGCTACTCGCATCCAGTTACCCAACACGGTGAAGCGCATCGGTGTGGCGGCTTTTGCTCTTGACGAGGAACTCACCGACATTACATTACCCCTGCATTTCACCGAATTGGCTCCATGGGCGTTGGCTGGCACAGCTGTGACCGATGTGGTGCTGCCTGAGGGAGTGGAACGTGTGGGCGAGAGTGCCTTTGACTGGTGCATACAGTTGCACACGGTAATATTGCCCTCGACAATGAAGGAAATCGACGCGAGTGCTTTCGACGGTTGCTTCAACCTCTATGAGGTGTATTGTGCTGCCGCCGAACCTCCTGCAGTGACTGGCGATGTGAGCATGACCGGCATCTGGAATGTAGACCTGGTAGTGCCCGATGCCGATGCCCGTGACCTCTATGAGTCTGATGATACCTGGGGCGATCCCAATGCTTTTGCCGTGTACTTGAACGAAGACTTCTCGGTGCCCATGTTGTTGGAGAGCGAAGACTTTGCCGATTCGTGGCTGCGTGTGGGACTGGGCAATCATGTGGCCTACAAAATTTATGACGGTTTCGGTGACCTCTTGGCCGTTACAGCTGCCAGCGACTACTATTTCAATATGCCTACTTATCGCGAACAATATGAGATAGTGCCCACCGTGCTCATGGGTTCTGACGATGATCCGGTGGAATATACCGCCCTGTCGCCACAGACTGCACCGGTTGAAGACCTGACGCAGCACTGGACCGACCCTATGGTATATGCCTATAATGGGGTTATCTATATCAAGGGTGACAACTATGGCACTTGGACCGAGGTGTATGACATCTATGGTAACCTGTATTATCAGCGTCCGTCGGTGAAAGGGGATATCCCCGACTTGCCGCGTAACCGAGTCTACATTGTGCGAGTGGGTAACTATGTGAAAAAAGTGTTCTTATGATAACCGTTGATGACGAGAAATATATGCGGCAGGCGCTCGACGAGGCCCACAAGGCGCTCGAACGCGATGAGGTGCCCATCGGTGCAGTGATTGTGAGCCATGGGCGAATCATAGCGCGCGGACACAACCTGACGCAGACGCTTACCGATGTCACGGCACATGCCGAGATGCAGGCCATTACGGCGGCGGCATCCTACTTGGGCGGCAAGTATCTGACTGATTGCACCCTCTATGTGACGGTGGAACCTTGTCTGATGTGCGCCGGTGCGCTGGGCTGGAGCCAGATAGCGCGGGTGGTGTATGGGTGCGATGACCCCAAACGTGGCTATCACACTTATTGTGAGAAACCCTTCCATAAGAAGACGGTGGTAGAGGGTGGCGTGCTGGCCGAGGAGTGTGCCTCGCTCATGACAGATTTTTTTAAAAGCAAAAGATAAAAACAATAAAATGATGCAATATAAAATGAAAGACTACTTGAAACTACTGGTGCTGTGCATGACCTTGTTGTGTGCAAGCGCATGGAGCACTCAGGCGCAGGACGAAGTGCTCACTTCGGTTGCCGAGGAGGTGGCACAAGCCGATACCGTGAAGGTGATGAGCGCCAAGATGGGTCGCAACATCAAGAATGTGGTGATAGTGCCCGAACAATACCTGACAGGTGACCAGGAGCGACGTTACCCTGTGCTCTACCTGTTGCACGGTGCCGACGGCTGTTATAGTGACTGGTCAAAGAAGACCAACTTGGATGCCCTTGCCACCAAGCACAGCATGATTATCGTGTGCCCCGACGGTCAAGACAGCTGGTACTTCGACTCGCCCGTCGACCCCAAGATGCAGTTTGAGACTTATGTGTCAAAAGAACTGGTGGCCTACATCGACGAGCACTACCGCACCTACGATTCGCCCCACATGCGCGCTATCACGGGCCTGAGCATGGGCGGACACGGTGGACTGTGGCTGGGTTTCCGCCATCCCGATGTATTTGGCTCTTGCGGTAGCATGAGTGGCGGAGTCGACATCACCAAGTTTCCTAATCGTTGGAAACTTGATAAGCGATTGGGCAAGTACGAGACCAACAAGAAACGCTGGGCCAACCACGCTGTTATCAACCTGGTGCCTACACTCAAAGCAGGTCAGAACATCATCATCGACGATGGTTACAGCGATTTCTTCTATCAGGTGAACCTTGACCTGCATCAGGCATTGCTCACGCATCAGATACCTCACGATTTCATCATCAGGCCGGGTAAGCATTCGTGGAACTACTGGGTGAACTCGCTCGACTTCCAATTGGTGTTCTTCGAAAAGGCATTTCAAAAAGGTTATAAACACATGAAACCATGAAACAAAGGTGGCTGATATCATTGACGCTCGTGGCGCTGCTCGTGGTAGGTTGCCGCAAGCAAGCAGGCAGCGAGGCTCCGGCAAGCGCTTCGTCCTCGGTGAGCGCATCACAGCAGGTTGAAACTGTCAATAACGACAGCCTCGTGCAGGTAACCCAGCAGCAAGACACAGTCGAGGTGCCAAGTGCCAAGATGGGGCGACCTATCACCAACATGGTGTTTGTGCCCGAGCAGTACCTGAAGGGTGGGGCAGAGCGTTACCCAGTGCTTTACCTGCTGCATGGCGCCGATGACAACTATATGGCATGGTCCAATCATGTTGACTTGAAGCAGAAAGCCACGCAATATGGCATGATCATTGTGTGCCCCGATGGACAGGATAGCTGGTACTTCGACTCGCCCATCGACCCCAAGATGCAGTTCGAGACCTATGTGTCGAAAGAATTGATCGAGTATATGGACATTCACTATCGCACCATAGCCAAGGCCGACAAGCGCGCCATCACGGGCATGAGCATGGGCGGCCACGGAGCCTTGTGGCTGGCATGGCGTCACCCTGATGTGTTCAAGCATTGCGGCAGTATGAGTGGTGGCGTGGATATCACCAAATTCCCCGACAGTTGGAACATCGACAAGCGACTGGGCAAGTATGCCTCGTCAAGGGGCGTTTGGGCCACACACTCGGTAGCAAGTCTGGTGCCGATGCTCAAAGCTGGGCAGAACATCATCATTGACTGTGGCGACCGCGACTTCTTCTTTGAGGTGAACATGGCCCTGCACCAAGCACTCGAAGCCAAGGGCATTGCACACGATTTCACCATTCGTGCCGGGCAACATAGCTGGAAATACTGGGAGGAGTCGCTCGAAAAGCATCTCAACTTCTTCAAGCAGGCGCTTTCGGGCATGCCAGTGAAGTGCAACACCAGCATCGTTACGCGTGACAAGGCGGCTAGGACAACCGAAGTCAAGAAAATCGAGACCAAGAAACCTGAACCCCAAAAAGATGCGCCCAAGCCCGAGGTGAAAAAGCCCGAAACGCAACAGGCGCCCGAGGTTGCACCACAGCCCGTTGAGAAGGAGGCAGCATAACACTTTGATAAAACCATAAACAACATAGCAATGAAAGACCATAAACCAAAAATCCTCATCATCTACACCGGTGGCACCATAGGTATGATCGAGAATCCTGAGACCAAGGCGCTGCAGCCTTTCGACTTCTCGCACCTGATGGAGAATGTTCCCCGCGTGAAAAAACTGGAGTATAACATCGACAACATACAGTTCGATCCTCCCATCGACAGTTCGAATATGAACCCGCAGCACTGGGCCGACATCGCCAAAGCCATCGAAGACAACTATGACGATTATGACGGTTTTGTGGTGCTGCATGGCACCGATACCATGGCATTTACAGCCTCAGCACTCAGTTTCATGCTCGAGAACCTGAGCAAGCCCGTCATTATCACGGGTTCGCAGTTGCCCATAGGCGAGGTGCGCACCGATGGCGATGAGAATCTCATCACCGCCCTGCAGGTGGCTGCCGAGGTCGACAAGCGCACTGGTGAGGCGATGGTGCAGGAGGTGGCCATCCTTTTCGAGAACCACTTGTGGCGTGGCAACCGCAGCACCAAGATGAGTGCCAATAATTTCAATGCTTTCATGAGTAATAATTATCCTGAACTGGCTCGCATTGGACTTGATATCAAGTATTTTAAGGATATGCTCTACCGTTTGCCGTCGAAGCGGCCCTTGAAGGTGCGATACAATCTCGACCCCAATGTGATGTTCCTGGAATTGCACCCCGGCATTACCCCGTCAACGATCAAATACCTGCTCAACACGCCCGACATCAAGGGTATCGTGCTCAAGACCTATGGAGCTGGAAACAGCCCTAGTGAACCTTGGTTCACCTCGCTCATTCGCGAGGCAACCGACCGCGGCGTGGTCATCGTGAATGTGACGCAGTGTCCCAATGGTGGCGTGCACGACGAACTTTATGAGACCGGTAACTGCCTGGCAAAGGCCGGTGTGGTGAGTGGCCATGACATGACCAGTGAAGCGGCAATCACCAAGCTGATGTACCTCTTCGGTATGGGGCTGAAACCCGATGCGGTGAAGCGCTACTTTAACAGCGACCTGTGTGGCGAAGTCTCGCTGTAATCCCTTTTTGCTCAATGCAAAACGCTATATTCTAGAATGTGTTCTATTAACATATATGTTTTTTTAAATACAGCCTATAATGAAAAAATTTAGTTTTTTAATCGCAGCTGCGGCTCTCTTGATGATGAGCAGCGCAGCCAGTGCTCAAGACCTGGGCATCTATTACCATAACGAGCCCGGTAAAATGGCGACTCAAAAGGTCAAGAAGAATGCCAACCCACGGAGCACTTCGTGGTGGAATTATCCGCCCGACAACCAGTATGTGAACCTCACTCAAACCAATCTGCCCATCGTGTGGATTGAAGTGAATGGACAAGAGATTGATCGCGAAAACCGTATCACCGCCCGCATGAAGATCATCGACAATGGCGAGGGCCAGCTCAATTATGCCGACACTGTGGCACATCCCGGCCAAAACATTGACTACGAGGGCTATATTGCCTTGCGTTATCGCGGCAACTCGTCGTTTACCATGAGCGACAAGAAACCCTACTCGTTCCGCCCGCTTGACAAACCCCTCGAGGAAGGCGGCAAGAAGGTGAAAGTGAAAATCATGGGCATGGCCAAGGACAACGACTGGGCCTTGCTGGCACCCTACAGCGACAAGAGCATGATGCGCGACCTGCTCGCCTTCGAACTGTCGCGGCGTTGGATGGGCTTTACGCCTCACGGCAAGTATTGCGAAGTGTTTCTCGATGGCACCTACTATGGTGTGTACATCATGATCGAGACGGTGAGCAAGGGCAAGAACCGCCTGAATCTGGAAGACCCCGGAACCGAAGGCGATGCGCTCACTGGCGGTTATATGGTGGAGGTGGACCGTAACGACGAGGTGACCTATGTGTCGAATTACCACCCCGTTAGCAACAGTGGCTATCCCTATAACAACCGTTATATTTACTACCAGTACAAGTCGCCCGACTATGAAGAAATGACCGAGGAGCAACTCAATTATATCCATGGTCGCATTAACCAGATGGAGGGTGCACTCAATGCCAGCAATTTTACTGATCCCGATCAGGGCTATCGCCAATATCTCGATGAACTCTCGTTTGTCGACTATCAGCTGGCTCAGGAGTTTGCGCACAATGTCGATGGCTATCGCTTGAGCACCAAGATGTATAAGTGGAACGACAGCGTTGACCCACGCTTCAGACTGGTGCTGTGGGACTTCAACCTGGGTTACGGTAACTCTGACTATTATTATGGTTGGTATACCAACACTTGGGTTTGGCAAAACAACAACGTGCTCTATAATAGTGGTGACACTCAGCTGATTCCTTTCTGGTGGTATAAGCTCAACCAAGATCCCTATTACACCAATCTGCTCAAGTCGCGTTGGGCACAGTATCGCCGCACCAACTTCCGCGAAGACCGCCTGATTGCTACCATCGACTCGATGGCTACTATGCTCACGGCACAGGGTGCCGAGTCACGCAACAGCCAGGCATGGCCCCGCTGGGGACAGTATGTGTGGCCCAACCAGTACATTGCCCAGAACTACAACGACGAGGTGAGTCACCTCAAGTCATGGATTCATAACCGCCTTACATGGATGGATCAGCAACTGGGATTCGACCCGAACGCTTTCGAACTGGGTGACGTGAACCGCGATGGCAAGGTCGATGTGAATGATGTAACCTTGCTCATCAACATGATATTAAAAATTGTAGAAACCGATACAGAAGTGGCCGATATTAATGGCGATACCAATGTGAATGTACTCGATGTCACTGCCCTCATCAACATCATTCTCGGTATCCATTAGTTAGAATTGAAATATACCATCAGGGGCTGGCGTTTTCGCGCTAGCCCCTTTTGTTGTGTCAGTTCCTTGCATAACAAGGGTTTTAATCAAAGAATTGCTGACGCTGAATCCAAAGACGAAATAGTGCGTCGTTGAATGATATGCGCTGCCCGTCAACATCAATAATGTCTTTCTTTATCAATGCTTTTTTTATAGCATTGACATTGGCCGATGATTCGAGCCGATATTTTCTGATGACCTCTTTGCTGCTGAACCCAGTGGTTATATTGTTGGCGAGGGCTCTGAGAAAATTCATCTGCAATTCGGTGAGTTGCTCAACTTCGCGCTGGAAAAATACTTTGTTTTGCTCGAGCAAGTCATCAATTGACTGTTCTATATCCTCTTCAGTTACGGTCTTACCTGATTTATACCACACAATCCATGACAAGTGTTGTACGTAAGAAGACTGGTTCTCGGTCACATCACAAATCCTTGTTATTTGTTTGGGGGAGATCTTTTTTCCAGTTTCGGTGAATTTGTCACTGATGAACGATATCCACTCATTGGTGGGGATCTTTTTCAGGAACATCATATCACCAAATTTGTAGAATGGCATGCTTTTATGGTTGAAGAAGTTTTCCATCAAGTGCTTTTTGCTCCCAAACATGCAATATGTTACATTTTGCTGGTGTTGCCACACCGAGCGTAACTTCTTTTGAAATGATTCCGGGTGGGCGAAGTCGGCTATTTGCTGGAACTCATCAAGACAGATCACGATCTTAATCTTGTTGCGTTGTGCAATTTTTTCGGGTAATTCCAGTATATCTGCATCAATCTCATCTTTGGGATTCCAGTCAAAAAAGAAGGTGAAATCATTCATCGGGTCTGGACCAAACGAGAATTTGGGTGAAATGCGTGACAAGAATTGTTTTGCCATCTCAACCCATTCGTCAATCTTCGATGAAGTCTGCTTGATGACAGCGTTGGCGAAGGTATGATAGAATTCATACTCCGATTTGCACTGAAAAATATCTATGAAAATAGGCTTGATGTTACTATGGTCAAACTCAGATATGACCTTTTTCACTAATGAGGTTTTCCCCCATCGACGCGGTGAAATGATGATGGTATTTATTCCATGTGTGAGGTTGGAACTCAGTCGTTTGGCATCTTCATGCCGGTCGGTGAAATAGTCGCCCACGACCGATTTGCCAAATAAAAAAGGATTAACTGTTGCCATAATAGTAGTGCATGTTTTGATTAATTGTGTTGCAAAGATATGAAATAAGTTTATAACTAACAAGTTTATTACTAATAAAGTTGTTACTAATAGGGTTGTTACTAACAGAATTGTTACTAACAGAGTTGTTACTAATAAAGTTGTTTCATGCTAAAATTTTATGCCACTTTGTTTCTGTTCAGTAGGGAGTGCTATTGTGGTGGCATGAGAACCAGTCATGCATAAGAATTTAGATTTATGTGTAGATTTTTAATGTGAGCGGGGGTTATGTGAACAAAGTTTGCTAAATTTGCATATGATTTCAAAAACAACAATCCATTAAATATTCAAGAATATGGGAAAAACATTGGTTCGTACTGATTTTCAGTTTGAAGGACAAGAGAAAGTTTATCACGGCAAAGTTCGTGACGTGTATTTTTTAGGCAACGACCTGCTGGTGATGGTGGCTACCGACCGCATTTCGGCCTTTGATGTGATTCTGCCCAAGGGCATACCCTCGAAGGGGCAGGTGCTCAACCAGATTGCTGCCAAGTTCCTGGATGCTACTGCCGATATCGTGCCTAACTGGAAACTGGCCACGCCCGACCCGATGGTTACTGTGGGCCGCCGTTGCGAGCCATTCCCGCTGGAAATGATTATTCGCGGTTATCTTACTGGCAGTGCCTGGCGCGAGTATAAGAACGTCTGCCGCGAACTGTGTGGCGGGAAACTGCCCGATGGCATGCGCGAGAACGAGCGTTTCCCCGAGCCTATCATCACGCCCA
>JAEEVB010000267.1 GCA_016287065.1 Muribaculaceae bacterium | reverse complement strand
CGATTTGTGTAAACACTGTGTCGAGGTGCATAAAGGCACGCGTCTCGGGGATGCGAATGGCAAGGATGGTGTTGATAGCCGTATCTTCGTTGGCAAAGATGTTCTTTGCCATTTGCTCGATGCCGTCGGGTTCGGTGCGCTGCGAGATGCCTATGGCAAGCGTTTGCTTGTTGAGGTTGAGCACATCGCCACCCTCAATCGAGAAGGGAATGGTGCGGTCGTAGTAATGCTGCACCTCGTTGAAGTCGGGGTGATACTTGAAGATGTAGTGCCCGTAGATGGTTTCGCGGCGGCGAGTCTGCGAGAACATGCAGTTGATGCCCACACCGGTGCCGATGCTCTCGAACGGATCACGGGTGAAGTATAGGTTGGGCATAGGGTTGATTACCATGCGGCTGTCGCCCTTCACCTGATAGGCAAGCGAGTTCTCGATATTGCAGTTGCCGTGGAGTTCGTTGATGTGTATGCCCTCCATAGTCTTGAGCACAAGACTCTTGCTGTCGGTGATGCCGTTGAGGTAGTTATAGACTATTTCTTTGTATTTGTCGCTGCGCACGCCAGCTTCGTCGATGAACTGGCGCAGGAATTCCTCCCTGATTTCAGGACTGATGTCGAGCACCTCGGCCACCAGGTCTTCGAGATACACCACTTCCACACCGTTGTCACGCAGCACCTGCGAGAAGGCATCGTGCTCTTCATCAGCCACCTTCAGGTAGGGGATGTCGTCAAAGAGCAGTTCCTCGAGGGTGTTGGGCGTGAGGTTGAGCAATTCGCGTCCAGGCCGGTGTAGCAGGACTTTTTTCAGCGGTTTAATCTCACTTGTTACATGAATACCTTTCATGGATCTTCGTTATGTCTTAGTTTTTGTTGGTCTTTTAAGGGTACAAAGGTAAGCATTTTACTTGAACTAACGAATATTTTGCTCAAGTTTTTATGAAAGATTTTTTCCTCAATCCACCTAATCAATCTCAACCCCAAGAAATGGTTGTGATTTGTTGATGTTTAATTTGGCGAATTAAGTAATAATGTGTAACTTTGCCCAAAGCAAAGAAACATCTCGTTTTTTGAGCGAACTAATACAATTTACTATAAAACAAACTAACGTCATGAACAATTCAGTGATTAGATTCCCCCTTCCCGCCAACGAGCCGGTGAAGGCCTATCTGGCAGGTTCGCCAGAACGTGTAGCACTCGAGAAAGAACTGGAACGCCAGAGCAAACTGGTGGTCGACATCCCCATCATCATCGGCGGTAAGGAAATCCGCACCGGTGACGTGGGCAAGGTGACCTGCCCGCACGACCACAACCATGTGCTTGCCACTTACCACAAGGTGGGCAAGAAAGAGGTGGAGATGGCCATCGAGGCTGCCATGAAGGCATGGCAGGAGTGGAGCCGCACTCCCTGGACCACCCGCGCCGCTATCGCGATGAAGATGGCCGAACTGCTTGCTACCAAGTATCGCCCCATCATGAATGCAGCAACCATGCTGGGCCAGAGCAAGAACTTCTATCAGGCCGAAATCGACTCGGCTTGCGAGACCATCGACTTTTTCCGCTACAATGTGCACTATGCATCCAAGATATATGCCATGCAGCCCAAGGACGGCGTGGCACAACTCAACCACACCGAGTATCGTCCCCTCGAGGGCTTCGTGCTCGCTGTGACTCCCTTCAACTTCACTTCGATTGCCTCTAACCTGTGCATGACTCCCGTGCTCATGGGTAACGTGGCCCTGTGGAAACCCTCGACTACCGCCTTGCTGAGCAACTACTACCTGATGCAGCTCTACAAGGAGGCTGGTCTGCCCGACGGCGTGGTTAACTTCCTGCCCGGCAGCGGCGCCCTCATTGGCGAGGTGGCTACCGAGTCGAAGCACTTTGCCGGCATCCACTTCACCGGCAGCACCGCTACCTTCAAGTCGCTCTGGAAACAGGCGAGCATGAATGTCGACAAGTACATCTCTTATCCCCGCCTGGTGGGTGAGACTGGTGGCAAGGACTTCATCTTCGTGCATCCCAGTGCCGACAAAGAGGCTGTGGCAACTGCAGCATTCTGCGGTGCCTTCGAGTTCCAGGGCCAGAAGTGCTCGGCTGCTTCGCGCATGTACATCCCCAAGAGCCTGTGGCCCGATGTGCTGGCAGGCATCAAACGCATGACCGGCGAAATCAAGATGGGCGATGTGATGGATCCCGCCAACTTTGTGAATGCCGTCATCGACAAGGCCTCGTTCGACAAGTGCAAGTCTTATATCGACTATGCCGAGCAGGCAGCCGACGCCAAGATCGTGATTGGTGGCAAGTGCGATGACTCTAAGGGCTGGTTCGTAGAACCCACCGTGATCGAGACCAGCAACCCGCACTTCAAATCGCTCGAAGAGGAAATCTTTGGTCCCGTGCTCACCGTTTATCCCTATGACGACGAGAAGTGGGAAGAAGTTGTGAAACTGTGCGACGAGACTTCGCCCTACGGCCTCACCGGTGCTGTGTTTGGCCGCGACCGCATGGCTGTTGAAAAGATTACCGACGCACTGTGCTATACTGCCGGTAACTTCTACATCAACGACAAGCCCACCGGCGCTGTGGTTGGCATGCAGCCCTTCGGCGGTGCCCGTGCCAGCGGTACCAACGACAAGGCAGGTGGCGAGTTCAACCTCATCCGCTGGATTATCCCGCGCGTGATTAAGGAAACTCTCGTTTCGCCCACCGACTACCGCTACACTTACATGAAATAATCTTTTTGATTTTTATTCATCATAGAGAGGTGCGCTGCCAAGATGGCGGCGCACTTCTTTTTTGTCTCGATGAGCTGTTCAATGCTAATTGGGCGGATTAAGCTAATTTCGCCAATTCATTTTTTGCCAAATTCGTTCAATTAGCGCAATTCGCATTTAAAAATGATTGCGGGTCAAATGCGATATCATTGCCAAAACATTTACAATAAAAACGATTAGTGCCTGCTAAAAAATGCCGTTTTTCCTTTGTTTTTTATCTTTTTTGTAATAAATTTGCGGTATTAACTTAAATCTTGAAAATATTTAGTGATAATACTTGATGATATTATGTTTAATTTTTAAATCAGTACAAATTATGAAAAGATTTACCTTGTTAATGTTATCGGCTGCGCTGCTAGTCCCCATGACACT
>JAEEVB010000021.1 GCA_016287065.1 Muribaculaceae bacterium | reverse complement strand
ATGACAGATCGGCTATATGCTTTTTTTATGATGAAGATCAAGTTGTATTAATAAAATCAGTGGTTATCTGTCCTAAAGAGTTCCAACAAAAAGTTGGGTCAAATAAAATCATTAAGTATAAAGGGTATCTCATTTATTATAATGATGAAGATACTTATATGAGCAATAGGGTAAGTCAAGTTGATAATGATGAGGAAATATATGAGATGTCGAAAGAATTAGAAACTGTAGGTATTGTCAATGACTCCTGCCCATCAGAAATAATGGAATTTGTTCCAATTCCTGAGAGGAAGCATTGTCTCATAGTAAAGAATGGTGTGAGAGTTATTATGTTTAACATTTTGCCTAAAAACTTTGATTTCTTCATTAAAACACTGGACAATATTTATATACCTCATAGGAACAATACTTTTATTCCTAATAATCTTAATGATTTCTAATTAAGCATCATAACGGTTGTTTACAATTAATCATTTACGCGACAAGAGAAATTAACAATTAAGATTCAATAATAGGAAAATAAAGAACAACATTAATTAAATATTTAATTAGTAATTAATAATCTAAAAATGATTGACTACATAAAAAACAGAGCCGGCGTGAAAGCCGGCCCTGTGATGGAATGAAGATGCGAACTGTGGGTGATTATGAATTCACGAGTTCAGCATCTACCACATCGTCGGTGACGCTATCGATGCCTGCGCGAGCAAGCTCTTCCTTGTCACCCACAAGGAGTGACTGATATTCACGCAGACCGGTACCGGCAGGGATGAGGTGACCGCAAATGACGTTCTCCTTCATGCCCTCGAGACGGTCGACCTTGCCATTGATGGCAGCCTCGTTGAGCACCTTGGTGGTCTCCTGGAAGGAAGCAGCACTCATGAAGCTAGAGGTCTGCAGAGCAGCGCGTGTGATACCCTGAAGAATCTGTTCACTGGTAGCAGGCACAGCATCGCGCACTTGCACGAGCTTGAGGTCGCGGCGCTTGAGTGCGGAGTTGATGTCGCGCAGCTTGCGGGCGGTGATGATCTGACCGGCCTGGACATCGAGGCTGTCGCCGGCACTGGTGACCACCTTCTTGCCCCAGATGCGGTCGTTCTCGTCCATGAAATCGCGCTTGTCGACGATTTGCTGCTCGAGGAACCGGGTATCACCCGGATCAAGGATATTGACCTTGCGCATCATTTGACGCACAATGACCTCGAAGTGCTTGTCGTTGATCTTCACACCTTGCAGACGATAGACATCCTGCACCTCGTTGACGATATAGTCTTGCACGGCCGTGGGACCCTTGATGCGAAGGATGTCGGCAGGCGTGATGGCACCGTCGGAAAGGGCCGTACCGGCACGCACGTAGTCGTTCTCCTGCACAAGAATCTGTTTCGAGAGAGGCACCAGATACTTCTTGACTTCGCCAAGTTTCTTGTTGCGCACCTCGATTTCACGATTACCGCGCTTAATTTTGCCAAATGTAACCTCACCATCGATTTCGCTGACGACAGCAGGGTTAGATGGGTTGCGGGCCTCGAAGAGCTCGGTGACACGAGGCAGACCGCCCGTGATGTCGCCGGCACCGCCTGAAGAAGCGCGTGGAATCTTGACGAACACCTCGCCAGCACCGATTTCCTCGCCTTCGTTCTTCATGAGGTGAGCCCCCACAGGAAGTGAGTAGGTCTTGACCAGTTCTCCGGCCTCGTTATAGAGTTGAGCCTCGGGAATGCGAGTGCGGTCCTTCGACTCGATAACGATTTTCTCGCTATTGCCAGAAGTCTCGTCGACCTCTTCACGATAAGTAACGCCATCAATGAGGTTACTGAACTTGAGAGTACCACTCTCTTCGCTCACGATAACGGCATTGAAGGGGTCCCATTCGCTAATGACGTCGCCCTTCTTGAGCATATCGCCCGACTTGAAGTAGAGCTTCGAGCCATAGACGATGTTGGCATGAGTGAGCACCATATTGGTATTGGGGTCGATGATGCTCATCTCGGCCATGCGACCGATGACGACATCGACGCCGTCCTTATCCTTCACGGTGCGGATTTCCTCTATTTCGAGGCGACCGTCGTACTTCGAAGTCATGCTAGACACAGCAGCAATGTTGCTAGCCACACCACCGACGTGGAACGTACGGAGTGTGAGCTGTGTACCCGGCTCACCAATAGACTGTGCAGCAATCACACCGACAGCCTCACCCTTCTGGACAAGGCGATGTGTAGCGAGGTTGCGTCCGTAGCACTTGGCGCAAACGCCATGCTTGGCCTCACAAGTGAGGACGGAACGAATCTCGACCGACTCGATGGCCGACTCGTTGATGATGTCGGCAGCAGCGTCGCTGATTTCCTCGCCAGCCTTGACAATGACCTCTCCGGTGGTGGGATCAATGACGTCGTGAACCGATACTCGTCCCACGATGCGCTCACCGAGGGTGGCCACAACGTCATCATTATTCTTCACCTCGCGGCATACAAGTCCGCGCAACGTACCGCAGTCTTCTTCGGTGATGACCACATCGTGGGCAACGTCGACAAGACGACGGGTAAGATAACCGGCATCGGCCGTCTTCAAAGCGGTATCGGCAAGACCCTTACGGGCACCGTGTGTGGAGATGAAGTACTCCAGCACGCTCAAACCTTCCTTGAAGTTGGCGAGGATTGGGTTCTCGATAATCTGGTGTCCGCCTTCGACACCTGACTTCTGGGGCTTGGCCATCAGACCACGCATACCGGAGAGCTGACGAATCTGGTCTTTCGAACCACGGGCACCGGAGTCGAGCATCATGAACACCGAGTTGAAACCCTGCTGGTCGGCACTGATTTGCTTCATGAGGGTGTCGGTGATCTTGGCATTGACGTGAGTCCAGATGTCGATAACCTGATTGTAGCGCTCGTTGTTGGTGATGAAGCCCATGTTATAATTGTTCATCACCTCTTCGACCTGAGCATCGCCTTCCTTGATGAACTTGTCTTTCTCGGCAGGCACAAGCACATCGTCGAGGTTGAACGACAGACCGCCCTTGAAAGCCATGTAGTAGCCCATGTTCTTGACATCGTCGAGGAACTTGGCCGAACGTGGCACACCACAGGTGCGAATGACCTTGGTGATGATTTTCTTGAGCGACTTCTTGGAGATGAGCTCATTGATGTAACCCATCTGGTCGGGCACGCAGTTGTTGAACAGGATGCGACCCATACAGGTGTCGTTGACCATGCGCTTCACCTTGTTGCCGTTGGCATCGAGTTCCTCGACCTGCACCGAGATGATGGCATTCATGGCCACCTTGCCCTCGTTGAAGGCAATCTGTGCTTCCTCGGGTCCGTAGAACACGAGTCCCTCACCCTTGGCGCCCTTGCGCAGTTTGGTGATGTAGTAGAGGCCGAGTACCATGTCCTGAGAAGGCACGGTGATAGGCTCACCATTGGCAGGATTCAAGATGTTGTGGGGCATGAGCATGAGCAGCTGAGCCTCGGCAATAGCCTCGTTGCCCAGTGGCAGATGCACAGCCATCTGGTCGCCGTCGAAGTCGGCATTAAAGGGGGTACATGCGAGCGGGTGCAACTGAATTGCCTTACCCTCGATAAGTTTGGGCTGGAATGCCTGGATACCGAGTCGGTGCAGCGTTGGAGCACGGTTGAGGAGGACGGGGTGTCCCTTCATGACGTTCTCCAGGATGTCCCACACGACGGGTTCCTTGCGGTCGACAATCTTCTTGGCGCTCTTCACCGTCTTGACGATGCCGCGCTCGATGAGCTTGCGAATGATGAAGGGCTTGTAGAGCTCGGCAGCCATATCCTTGGGAATACCGCACTCACCCATCTTCAGTTCAGGACCCACGACGATAACGGAACGGGCCGAGTAGTCGACACGCTTACCGAGCAGATTCTGACGGAAGCGTCCTTGTTTACCCTTAAGGCTGTCGCTCAACGACTTGAGCGGACGATTGGCCTCGCTCTTGACAGCACTCGACTTGCGAGAGTTGTCGAGCAGCGAGTCGACGGCTTCCTGAAGCATGCGCTTCTCATTGCGGAGAATGACCTCGGGGGCCTTGATCTCGATGAGTCGTTTCAGACGGTTGTTGCGAATGATGACTCGGCGATACAGGTCGTTGAGGTCGCTGGTGGCAAAGCGTCCGCCATCGAGAGGCACGAGGGGGCGCAATTCGGGAGGAATCACGGGGATGACCTTGAGGATCATCCACTCGGGCCGGTTGATGTTCTTGGAGTCGCGGAACGATTCCACCACCTGGAGACGCTTCAGGGCGTCGGTCTTGCGCTGCTGCGAATTCTCGCGGCTGGCGCGGTCGCGCAGTTCATAAGAGAGGCTGTCGAGGTCGAGTTCGACGAGCAGGTCGTAGATAGCCTCGGCACCCATCTTAGCGATGAACTTATTGGGATCTTCGTCATCGAGCATGGAGTTCTCTCTAGGAACACGCTCCATCACTTCCATGTACTCGTCTTCGTTAAGAAGGTCATACTTCTGTACGCCCTCAACATTACCGGGCTTGATGACGATATAACGCTCATAATAGATGACCGAATCAAGTTTCTTGGTAGGGAGCCCTAACAGGTAACCGATCTTATTGGGCAAAGAGCGGAAGTACCAGATGTGAGCCACTGGCACGACAAGCTGGATGTGTCCGCTGCGTTCGCGGCGCACTTTCTTCTCGGTAACCTCTACACCACAACGGTCGCAAACGATACCCTTGTAGCGAATGCGCTTGTACTTGCCGCAATGGCACTCATAGTCCTTGACTGGACCAAAGATGCGCTCACAGAAGAGTCCGTCGCGCTCTGGCTTATAGGTGCGATAGTTGATGGTTTCGGGCTTCAAAACCTCACCGAAAGAATTCTCGAGGATTTCGTCGGGCGAAGCGAGACCGATAGAGATTTTAGAGAAGTTGCTCTTTATTTTATTGTCTTTTCTGAAAGCCATTATTGTAGAATTAAAAGACGGTTATTATTCAAGTTTCACGCTTAAGCACAGGCCGCGCAACTCATGCAGCAGCACGTTGAGAGATTCAGGAATATTAGGCACCGGCATGGGATCGCCCTTGACGATGGCCTCATAGGCCTTGCTGCGGCCCACGACGTCGTCGCTCTTGACGGTGAGAATTTCCTGGAGCACGTGAGAAGCACCGAAGGCTTCGATAGCCCAGACCTCCATCTCACCGAAACGCTGACCACCGAACTGGGCTTTACCACCCAGAGGCTGCTGCGTGATGAGGGAGTACGGGCCAATAGAACGGGCGTGCATCTTGTCTTCGACCATGTGGCCGAGTTTCAAGAAGTAGGTCACACCCACAGTGGCTTTCTGGTCGAAGGGTTCGCCAGTGGCACCGTCGAAGAGCTGCGTGCGACCGCCGCGAGGCAGACCGGCCTTGTCGGTCCACTCGTTGAGGTCGTCGAGCGAAGCACCATCGAAGATGGGAGTAGCGAACTTGACGTCGAGTTCACGTCCGGCCCAACCGAGCACAGCCTCGAAGATCTGACCGAGGTTCATACGCGAGGGCACACCCAGGGGGTTAAGGACGAGGTCGACAGGCGTACCGTCGGCAAGGAATGGCATATCTTCCTGACGCACAACGCGCGAAACGATACCCTTGTTACCATGGCGACCTGCCATCTTATCACCGACACCGATTTTGCGTTTCTTGGCAACATAGACCTTAGCCATTTGCATAATGCCAGCGGGCAGTTCGTCGCCAATGGAGATATCGGTCTTCTTGCGGCGCAACTCGGTTTCGATTGATTTGCTCTTGTGCAGATAGTTCATGACACAGGTGCGAATCATGTCGTTGATGTGCTCATCGTCGGTCCAGCGGCTGAGGTTGATCGACTCGTAGTCGATTTCCTGAAGCACAGAAGCGGCAAATGCCGAGTCGGCAGGAATCACCTCGGTCTCGAGGAAGTCTTTCACACCAAGAGACTTCTTACCCTTGGTGAGGGTGAGCAGCTTGTTAACGAGCTGGTTGCGAAGCTCGGTCTGACGTGCTCCGTATTCCTCGTCGAGAGCCTCGATTTCGGGGTTACCGCCCTTGGTGCGTTTCTTCTTCATGGCGCGTGTAAAGAGGCGGGTGCCGATGATGACGCCCTTGAGCGAAGGATTGGCCTTGAGAGAGGCATCTTTCACATCGCCTGCCTTGTCGCCAAAGATGGCACGGAGCAGTTTCTCCTCTGGGGTGGGATCGCTCTCACCCTTAGGCGTGATTTTACCGATAAGGATGTCGCCAGGCTGGATGTGGGCACCCACACGAATGATACCACGCTCGTCGAGGTCCTTGGTAGCGTCCTCGCTCACATTGGGGATATCGTTGGTGAGTTCCTCCATACCGCGCTTGGTCTCGCGCACCTCGAGCGTATACTCGTCGACGTGCACGCTGGTGAGGATGTCCTCACGCACGAGGCGCTCGTTGAGCACGATAGCGTCCTCATAGTTGTAACCCTTCCAGGGCATGTAGGCCACCTTGAGGTTGCGGCCCAGAGCGATTTCACCATCTTGGGTTGAATAACCCTCGGTGAGGATGTCGCCCTTCTCGACACGCTGTCCCACTTCGCACACGGGACGCAGGTCGATGGTAGTGCTCTGGTTTGTCTTGCGGAACTTGGGCAGCTTGTAAACAACCACGGGTTCGTCGAAGCTCACGAAGGCTTCGTCGTCGGTCTGGTCGTAGCGAATGCGTATGATGTCGGCATCTACATATTCTACTACACCGGCGCCCTCGGCTTGAATCTGGGTGCGGCTGTCGAATGCCAGACGAGCTTCGATGCCGGTGCCCACGATGGGCGACTCGCTGCGAAGCAGCGGCACGGCCTGACGCATCATGTTGGCACCCATCAGAGCACGGTTGGCATCGTCGTGCTCGAGGAAGGGAATCATGGCAGCTGCAATAGAAGCAATCTGTTGCGGCGAGACGTCCATGAGTTCCACGTCTTCAGGAGCCACGACGGGGAAGTCGGCGTCGAGACGGGCTTTTACCTTCTGGTTGACGAAGGCACCCTTGTCGTTGAGCTCGGCGTTGCCCTGAGCAATGATTTTGCCTTCTTCGCTCTCGGCGGTGAGATAGACAATATCGTCGTTATTAAGATCTACCTTTGCATCTTTCACTGTGCGATAAGGAGTCTCGATAAAGCCCAGCTTGTTGATCTTGGCATAGATGCAAAGAGAAGAGATAAGACCGATGTTAGGACCTTCAGGAGTCTCGATGGGGCACAGACGGCCATAGTGCGTGTAGTGCACGTCACGCACCTCGAAACCGGCACGTTCGCGCGACAGACCGCCAGGACCCAGAGCTGACACACGGCGCTTGTGAGTGATCTCGGCAAGCGGGTTGGTCTGGTCCATGAACTGGGAGAGCGCATTGGTACCGAAG
Organism: Muribaculaceae bacterium; assembly: GCA_016287065.1. Taxonomy (GTDB): domain Bacteria; phylum Bacteroidota; class Bacteroidia; order Bacteroidales; family Muribaculaceae; genus Sodaliphilus. The sequence continues at coordinate 8,318 of JAEEVB010000021.1, read as the reverse complement.
AAGGTGTTAATAACCGAAGAAATCGTTTTGGCGTTGATCAGGTCGATTGGCGTAAATACCTCATTATCGCGCACGTTCATGCGCTCGCGAATAGTTCTGGCCATTCGAGCCAGACCTACGCCAAATTGATTGTAAAGCTGTTCGCCCACTGTGCGAATGCGTCGGTTGCTCAGGTGGTCGATATCGTCGACATCGGTCTTGCTGTTAATCAGACCAATGAGGTACTTGATGATTTCGATGATATCTTCCTTGGTGAGGACACGGACGCTGTCGTCGGTGGTCAACCCCAGCTTCTTATTGATGCGGAAACGACCAACGTCGCCCAAGTCATAACGCTTCTCGCTGAAGAACAGGTTAGTGATGACTTCGCGAGCACTTGCATCATCGGGCGGCTCGGCGTTACGCAACTGTTTATAGATATAGTTGATGGCCTCCTTCTCGGAGTTACAAGAGTCTTTGTTGAGCGTGTTGAAGATGATCTGATAATCGCCAGTGTTCACATCCTTCTTGTGCACAAGAATGGTCTGGACACCCGACTCGAGGATTTCCTGAATATTGTCTTCCTCGATGACGGTGTCGCGGTCGATGATCACATCGTTTCGCTCGATAGAAACCACTTCACCGGTGTCTTCGTCGACGAAGTCTTCGTTCCACGATTTCAGTACACGAGCAGCGAGCTTTCGCCCAACAGCTTTCTTAAGATTGGTTTTATTTACTTTGAGTTCTTCAGCCAGTCCGAAAATCTTGATGATGTCGTTATCGGTTTCAAGACCAATGGCACGCAGGAGCGTTGTCACGGGCAATTTCTTCTTGCGGTCGATGTAGGCATACATCACGTTGTTGATGTCGGTGGCAAATTCAATCCAGGAGCCACGGAAAGGAATGATTCGGGCAGAGTAGAGCTTGGTACCATTGGAATGGATGCTCTGTCCGAAGAATACGCCTGGAGAGCGATGGAGCTGAGATACGACGACACGCTCGGCACCGTTGATGACAAAAGTACCCTTGTCGGTCATATAGGGAATTGCGCCGAGGTACACATCCTGTACTTCGGTGGCAAAGTCTTCATGATCGGGGTCGGTGCAATAGAGTTTGAGCTTAGCCTTGAGAGGGACACTATAGGTGAGGCCACGGTCAAGACATTCGTCGATGGTGTAACGAGGAGGATCAATGAAATAGTCAAGGAATTCGAGAACAAAGTTGTTGCGCGTATCGGCAATGGGGAAGTTCTCAGAAAATACCTTATAGAGTCCTTCGTTTTTTCTTTTCTCAGTTGGAGTATCTAATTGCAGAAAATCTCTGAAAGATTGTAATTGCACGTCAAGGAAATCGGGATAAGGGTAAGGATTCTTGACCCGTGCGAAATTTACTCGTGGTTTTTTTGAAACTGACATTGAAAAAATTTTTAAGTGAACTCAAAAGAAAATTATGACACAAAAGGTTAAGAATCGTCCTTTGGAGAGGATTCTTAACCTATTTACCTGATGTTCAGGTAATATTATTTAAGTTCAACTTCAGCTCCGAGCTCTTCGAGTTGTTTCTTGAGACCCTCGGCTTCAGCCTTTGCCAAACCTTCCTTCACAGGGCTGGGAGCCTTGTCAACGAGGTCTTTAGCGTCCTTCAGTCCAAGACCAGTGAGTTCCTTCACCAGTTTGATGACTTTAAGTTTGTCGGCACCGGGAGCCTTGAGGATCACGTCGAATGCTGACTTTTCTTCCTCGGCTTCGCCACCTGCAGCAGCAGGACCAGCGGCAACTGCAACAGCTGCAGCAGCGGGTTCGATACCATAATCTTCTTTAAGAATTTGAGCGAGTTCGTTTACTTCTTTCACTGAAAGGTTAACCAATTGCTCTGCAAAAGCTTTCAAATCTGCCATTTTAGTATGATTTAAATGATTGTTTTTTTAATTATTCTTTGTTTGATAAGGTTTCCAGGATTCCGTGGAGCTTGTTACCACCACTCTGCAGAGCGGAGATGACGTTCTTAGCAGGCGACTGCAGCAGAGCCACAACGTCGGCGATAAGTTCGTTCTTGCTCTTGATAGCGGTGAGAGCATCGAGCTGATCGGCACCAAGATAAACTGTCTCCTCGACGAAGGCAGCCTTGAGGGCGGGCTGAGTCTCTTTTTTCTTGCGGAATTCCTTGATAAGTTTAGCAGGCGCGTTACCCGTGTTGCTCAGCATGAGGGTAGTGTTGCCCACCAGTGCGGGATAAAGACCAGAGTAGTCGATATCGGACTGCTCCATAGCCTTCTTCAACAAGGTATTTTTCACAACGAGCATCTTGACGTCGGCCTTGAATGCGGCACGGCGCAAATCAACGGTCTTCTCGGCGTTCAGAGCGGTAGTCTCGGTGAGATACACGCAGCTGTACTGTGCCAGGGTGTCCTTGATTTTCTCGATCAATATAGCTTTATCTTCTTTTCTCATGTTGTCTTAACGTTTTAAAATTAATCGTCGATGGATTTTGTATCGACCTTAATACCTGGACTCATGGTAGAAGAAAGATAAACGCTCTTGATATAAGTGCCCTTAGCGGTGTTAGGTTTGAGCTTGATCAGTGTGTTGATGAACGCCTGAGCATTCTCCTTGATTTGTTCGGGAGTGAACGAAACCTTACCGATAGAGGTGTGTACTATACCTTTCTTGTCGACTTTGAAGTCGATCTTACCTTGTTTCACTTCTTTCACAGCCTTAGCCACGTCTTGGGTAACGGTGCCGCTCTTGGGGTTAGGCATGAGGCCGCGGGGGCCGAGGATGCGTCCCAGAGGACCAAGTTTGCCCATGTTTTGTGGCTGAGTTATGATAACATCGATGTCGGTCCAACCGCCTTTAATCTTATCGATATATTCGTCGAGACCAACATAATCGGCGCCGGCTTCCTTAGCTTCTGCTTCCTTGTCGGCAGTACAGAGAGCGAGGACGCGCACGGTTTTACCAGTTCCGTGGGGCAGCGAAACCACACCACGAACATTCTGGTCAGCCTTACGAGGATCAACACCAAGACGTACGTCTATGTCGGCCGATGCATCGAACTTGGTGAAGGTAACTTCCTTCACAAGCGCAGCGGCTTCAGCAAGGGTGTAGCTTTTCCCAGCTTCAATCTTCTCGTTAGCTAACTTTTGATTTTTTGTAAGTTTACCCATTGTCAATTGAAGTTTTAAATGTTTTCAGGGAATTGACCCTTTACAGTGATGCCCATACTTCTGGCTGTACCTGCGACCATCTTCATAGCCGAGGCCAATGTAAAACAGTTCAAATCAGGCATTTTGTCTTCAGCAATTGCCTTCACCTGGTCCCAAGTGACAGAAGCCACCTTGTTACGGTTGGGCTCGCCAGAACCGCTCTTGAGCTTGGCAGCCTCTTTGAGCTGCACAGGAACGGGCGAAGTCTTGACAACGAAGTCAAAACTCTTGTCGGCATAATACGAGATTATAACCGGCAACACCTTTCCAGCCTTCGACTGAGTGCGGGCGTTGAATTGCTTGCAAAACTCCATGATATTAATACCCTTAGAACCCAAAGCGGGGCCTACTGGCGGTGAAGGGTTTGCAGCTCCACCTTTAATCTGCAATTTGATCTGTCCAGCAATTTCTTTAGCCATTGTTTTTAATTTAATAAGGGAATAACTAAAATGAGTTCGGAGTGTCGGGAAGCGAATGCGTAACCTATCGCCCCGTGGCACTCATTACTCGCGTTCAACTTGCGAATTATCCAACTCGAGCGGGGTTTTGCGACCGAACACCTTGACCGAGACTTTGAGTTTGCGCTTCTCCCGGTTCACTTCTTCGATTTCACCGCTAAATCCGTTGAAAGGTCCGAAGGTCACCTTAACCGTTTCACCTACGATGAAGTCGTTTGCCACGTCGTCGGCGGCTGCGACATCGTCGGTCTGCGCTGCTCCAAGCATTCGTGAGATTTCGGATTCGCGAATGGGCTCGGGTTTACGAGCGGCGTCGCGCGAACGTACGAAATCGATCACGTTGGTGGTGTTTCGCAACAGGTCTTCAACCTCCCCGGTGAGATGTGCCTGTACAAACACATAGCCAGAGAAAAGGTTCTTCTCTTTGAGCACCTTTTTCCCGCCACGCGTTGCATAGACCTTCTCGGTGGGTATCAAAACTTGAAAAAGATAGTCACCAAGATTAGAGTTCTTGCATGCGGCATCGAGCAGCTCTTTTACCTTCTGCTCTTTACCTGATATGGCACGCAGCACATACCACTTTTTCTTTTCTTCGTTCATCGATTGGAAGCTAAGATTGAAGACGTTAATTGATTATCGCGTTTTTGCAGTCAAGTTCTAGATTAGAAATGAATGCTGTAAACGCCGTGCATCACCCAGTCGATAATTGTGTCGATCAGCCAAATCACAAGAGCCATGAGTATGGAAGCCACCATGACAATGATAGTGCTGTTGACCAATTCCGATTTGGTTGGCCAGGAAACCTTATGAACGAGTTCGTTATAAGATTCCTCGATATCCGTAAGTATTTTGTATTTTTTCATCTCTCTATTTTAGATAATTAGCACGGGAAGTAAGACTCGAACTCACGACCTACGGTTTTGGAGACCGTCGTTCTACCAACTGAACTATTCCCGTGTATATCGGCTGGAGCCTGACGACTCCAGCCGAGCAGTATTTCAATCCTTTAGATTAGTCGATAATCTTAGTGATCTGACCCGAACCAACGGTGCGGCCACCTTCACGGATTGCGAAACGCAGACCCTCGGAGCAAGCAACCGGCTCGATGAGCTTCACATTGATTTCCACGTTGTCACCAGGCATCACCATTTCTACACCTTCGGGGAGAGTGATCTCACCAGTCACGTCGAGTGTGCGGATGTAGAACTGAGGACGATAGTGGCTGCGGAACGAGGTGTGACGACCACCTTCTTCCTTCTTCAGGATATAAACCGAAGCAGTGAATTCGCTGTAAGGTTTCACAACTCCAGGATGGCAAATCACCATACCGCGCTTGATTTCGTTCTTGTCGATACCGCGGAGAAGCAGACCTACGTTGTCACCAGCTTCACCTTCGGGGAGAATCTTGCGGAACATCTCAACACCGGTAACCACCGACTTGAGGTCAGCGCCAAGACCCATGATTTGAACAGCGTCGCCAACTTTCACGACACCAGTCTCGATACGGCCAGTAGCAACTGTACCACGGCCAGTGATTGAGAACACGTCTTCAACGGGCATCAAGAAGGGCTTGTCAATGTCACGGGGAGGAAGGGGAATCCAAGTGTCAACGGCTTCCATCAGCTCAATCACGCTCTTAACCCACTTCTCGTCGCCATTCAGAGCGCCAAGGGCAGAACCCTTGATGATGGGGGTGTTCTCACCGTCATATTCATATTCGTCGAGAAGTTCGCGAACGTCCATCTCTACGAGTTCGATCATTTCCTCGTCAACATCGGGAGAGTCGCACTTGTTCAGGAAGATCACCAGCTTGGGCACGTTTACTTGGCGAGCCAAGAGGATGTGCTCACGAGTCTGGGGCATCACACCGTCGGTAGCAGCGATCACAACGATAGCACCGTCCATCTGAGCAGCACCAGTTACCATGTTCTTCACATAGTCGGCGTGTCCCGGGCAGTCTACGTGTGCGTAGTGGCGGTTAGCAGTTTCGTACTCAACGTGAGCAGTGTTGATAGTGATACCACGCTCTTTCTCTTCGGGAGCGTTGTCGATAGAATCGAACGAGCGAACTTCAGAAAGGCCCTGCTTAGCCAGCACAGTGGTGATAGCAGCGGTCAAGGTAGTTTTACCGTGGTCGACGTGGCCAATAGTACCGATGTTCACATGCGGTTTGGTTCTTACAAATGTTTCTTTTGCCATAACTTAGTTGTTTTTTATATAAAGATTAATTTCGTTGCTTAATTGCACATTTCACTTCGCCCCCAAAGCGCCACTTGGGCATCTTTTAGCGGGCGAAGCTAAGTGTGAATTTAGAGCCGATGGCGGGATTTGAACCCGCGACCTCTTCCTTACCAAGGAAGTGCTCTACCCCTGAGCTACATAGGCGTTTTTTTCTTTGAGCGGAAGACGGGACTCAAACCCGCGGCCCTCAGCTTGGAAGGCTGATGCTCTATCGACTGAGCTACTTCCGCAACCTTTCATGTGGGTAGAGATGGATTCGAACCACCGAAGCGATGACGCAGCAGATTTACAGTCTGCCCCATTTGGCCACTCTGGAATCTACCCAAGCCATAATGTCTTTTTTTTGAGCCTCTTGTCGGATTCGAACCAACGACCCCGAGATTACAAATCATGTGCTCTGGCCAACTGAGCTAAAGAGGCAAATGCTTGCTCGAGGCGAAGCCGTATTGCTTGTTAGCGGGTGCAAAGTTACGCATAATTTTTAAACCAGCAAACATTCGCCCACTTTTTTTTCAAAAAAATAATTTCATGTGGGTCAAAAAGGCTGGCTCCCGAACGAGAGCCAGCCCGAGTGTGTGAGCTGCTATAGTTGTGGATTACTTGTCTTTCTTGAGTTTTTCGAGCTGTCGCTTGAGAGCGTCGCAGCACAGGTCTACTGCCTCTTCGAAGGTGTCGGCCACCTTGCTGGCAAACAGGTCGTCGCGCTGTGGCAGCGCAAGCTTCATACTGGCCTCCTTGTTCATAGCGGTTTCAGGCTTCACAACTTTCAGTGTCACCTCAACGAGAGAGATTTCTTCATGATGCTTGATGAGCTTTTCGGCTTTCTTGTTGATAAACTGATTCAGTTTCTCCGTTGCATCGAAGTGGATAGATTTAATTTTAACTTCCATGATTAACCTCCTTTTTTTGTGCCCTGGGATGGGCGAGTTTGTAATTATTTTTCAGTTCACTAAATGTCACATGAGTATAGACTTGTGTTGCGGCCAGTGATGCATGGCCCAGCAACTCCTTGACGCTGTTGAGCTGCGCCCCGTGGTTGAGCATGCTGCTGGCAAAGGTGTGGCGCAGCACGTGCGGGCTGAGCTTGCTGCCACCGCCCACCTGCGCAAGTGAGTCGTGCACGATGTTGTAGACGATCGACGGGTAGAGTCCGCGACCTTTAGCCGTGACGAAGAACGCGTCGGTCGGACCGCACTGCGCGGCACGGAGGTGGCGGTAGTCGTCGATGAGGCGGCCCAGCTCGGCTCCAAAGGGCACAATGCGATGCTTGTTGCGCTTGCCCAGCACCTTGAGCGAGGCTGCCCGTGTGTCGACATCGGCATCGCGCAGCCCGATGAGCTCGGCCCGACGAATTCCCGTCTCGTAGAGCATCATGACAACCAAGCGGTCGCGCACGGCCGCAAAGTCGGCCTCGTCGAGCGGCGCGTCGAGCAAGGTGTCGAGGTTTTTCTCGCGCACCATGGCCGGCAGCTGCTTGGGCAACTTCGAGAGTTCTACATCAGCTGCAGGATTCTCGGCGATAGCTCCCTCACGCTGCAGCCAGCGGAAGTAGGCACGCAGTGCCTGCACCTTGCGCCGCACCGAGCGGGGCGAGACGCCACGTTTCGAGAGTTCGACCACCCAGGCGCGCACGTCGGCGGTGCCCGTCGAGGCCACGTCCCAGCGGCGCTTGCCGTGGGCTGTAACGAAATCTTCGAACTGCTCAAGGTCGCGCTTATAGGCCTTTACCGTGAGCGGCGAGAGATTTACCTCATACTGGATATATTGCAGAAACTTCTCGATTGTCATGTTATATTATAATAAGGTGTACGTCAAAGGCCACCTTTCGGGGCCAGAGGAGCTACTCTTGCGGCAAGCCGCAACGCTCATGCACCACTCTCGGTTACGAAAATAGAGATTATTTGCGACAAAAACAAGAAAAAAGCAAGAAAAACACACAAAATTTACAAATAATTATCACCACTGGCCCCCTTTCCCCCTAATTTTCAGTCACAAACCCCAACCGGGCAAAAACAAAAAAAAGCGTGCCACGCCGCAGGGCATGGCACACATTATATTATATATAGGTGGCTTAACGAGAAGTCACCCTGGCGAGAGAATCGAGATTACTGCTCGGCCTGACGGAGCTGCTGAACATAGACAGCCTTCATCATCTTCTTGCGGTTGATTACCGAAGGTTTCTGGAAAGCCTGACGGGCACGCAATTCCTTCACGATACCGGTCTTCTCATATTTTCTCTTGAATTTCTTGAGGGCGCGTTCGATGTTTTCGCCTTCTTTTACGGGTACTACGATCATAATAGTGTTGTTTAAGTTGTTATTATTGTTTTGTTTTTAAATTGTTTTCGGTTTTTGTCCGTCCTTGTCCGTTAGGGGGGGGCAGAGTCAAGTCACTTGAGCGCACTGCGTCGCCTCTCGTGAACAAGAACGGGTATA
>JAEEVB010000020.1 GCA_016287065.1 Muribaculaceae bacterium | reverse complement strand
CCAGTGCCGAGACCTCGCCCAGCGAGTGACCGGCAACCATGTCGGGTTTGAACTCTTCGCCCAGCGTCTTGGCGAGTATCACCGAGTGCAGGAACACCGCGGGTTGTGTAACCTTAGTTTGCTTCAGGTCGTCTTCAGTTCCCTCAAACATCAGGTCGGTGATGCGGAAACCGAGCACTTCATTAGCTTTCTCAAACATTTCTTTGGCCATCGCATTGTTCTCGTACAGGTCCTTACCCATACCCACGAACTGTGCGCCTTGACCGGGAAATACAAATGCTTTCATGTCTATATATCTGTCTTTAATTAATGAAAAATTTCTTTATTGGACTGCAAAGGTACGGATATTTTTAATATTTACAATAGACAACGGGTGAATATTGACTGAAAAGTCAACTTTTTAGCACCGACGTGGTGATACCCACCCAAAGCGGGATGCTCAAAGTGGATGAGAAAGTCGAAGAGTATGGTTCCTTCGGGCAACTGAATTGCTCAGCAGTGGCACCATTGGCCACATGAAGCCATCATAAAAGTAAAGCTAAATAATACAATTCTAAATGAAATTTAAGCATAATCATTGTTGGAAAAGGGCAGAAAAAAACATGCAAATCAAGACAAAATATGCAAAATAAACGAATATAATGAAGTATTTTTGTCGAAATTGTAAAATAAATGCAGCCTTCTAAAGCATTATGAACCAGGAAAATACAAATCATATCGTAGAATAATCGCAGTTTCACCATAATTAAAATCATTATCAAAATAGCATAAGTATTGCATATTTGTCATCTTTTTTATAAATTTGCAATCAAAACGATACCAAAAACCAGTATTTTACTAAATTTTTTAATTATCATATTATTCACCATTAACATTAAGTAATGAAAAAGAAAATCGCAACATTTTTACTCATTCTCATGTGTGCCGTTTTTGCTGGCGCACAAACCAGAACAGTAAAAGGAACGGTTGTTGACCAAGTCAACGAACCCGTGATTGGTGCCAGCGTTACCGTATTGGGGACGACTAATGGCACAGTGACCGACTTTGACGGAAACTTTGTGTTGAACAATGTACCCGACGGAGCGATCATCAAGTTCACCTACATTGCCATGCAGTCACAAGAACTGCCTGCGCAAGATGTGATGAATGTGCAACTGATGGACGATGTGAAGAATCTTGACGAAGTGGTCGTGATTGGTTACGGCTCGGCTCAAGCAAAAGACCTGACATCTCCCATCACAGTAGTGAAAGGCGACGAACTGCTTTCTACTCCTTCTTCATCGCCCATGGCCGCTATGCAAGGCAAGGTAGCCGGCGTGAATGTGGTTAACAGCGGTACTCCTGGCGAGGGACCAAAAGTAACGATACGCGGTAACGGTTCGTTCTCGGCCAACTCTCCTTTGTATGTTGTTGATGGTATGTTCTACGACAACATCAACTTTTTGAACAGCACCGACATCGAAGACATGTCGATTTTGAAAGACGCATCGGCAGCAGCCATCTATGGTGTACGCGCAGCTAACGGCGTTGTGATTATCACAACCAAGAAAGGTAACAAAAACCAGCCTGCACGCATCACCTATAATGGTTATGTTGGTTTCCAGAAGGCTACCAATGTGCTGAAGATGGCAAATTCATCTGAATATGCAACCATGCTCCTTGAAGCCAACTATTCGGCCTATGAATCCTACATGAAGGCTTCTATCGACCATTACGGAGGCAGCTATGCCAACAGTGATTTCCACAACTGGACCTATGCAGCCAACACCGACTGGTATAACGAGCTACTTCGCACTGCCATGATCACCAATCACGGCCTGAGCATAGCCGGCGGCGGAGAAAAAGCCACTTACTCACTGGGATTCAACTATCTGCATCAGGATGGTGTAATGAATGTAAACAACTATTACAACCGATTGAATTTCCGTGCCGCCCTTGATTACGAGGCTACCAAGTGGTTGAAAGTGGGCTTCAATGGAGTATTTAGCAAAGGGACCCAGCGAGTCCCCAACAATGCAGCATGGCAGCAGGCATTTAACGCCCCTGGCATCTACACAGTCATGGACGATAAAAACACTGTTGGCACTCCCGTGCGTTATGGCTCGCCCGAAAGTGTTGGCCTCACCAACAACTTCTACAATCCTGTGGCTTCGGCCAAGTACTTTGACAGCAAGAACGAAAGCAACCAGTATTTGACTAACTTCTACGCTCAAATCAATTTTATTCCTAACAAATTGAACTTGCGCACAAGCTACAGTTACGACTACATCAATTATCGTGGCCGTTCCTATGTGCCCGAATACTATGTATCAAACCAGCAAAAAAGCGACCAGTCAAGTCTCACCAAGTCTAATTCCACCTTTAATAATTATATTTGGGATAACATCCTCACCTACAAAGACACTTTTGGCGACCACAACTTTGGCGCCATGCTGGGTTTCTCAATGCGTGAAGAAAGCTATCGCTTCCTGACTGGATCGGCTAATGATGTGCCTGGACAGATCGACGAGTACCAATACATTCATCAGGGTTCACCCAGCACTCGTACTGGCGACGACGACGGAACCACTTATCGCGGAATGTCATATTTCACACGATTGAATTATGACTACCTTGGCAAGTATTTGCTGATGTTCACCTTCCGTGCCGACGGTTCGAGCAAGTATCAAGAGAAATGGGGTTACTTCCCCTCGGTGGGTGCTGCTTGGGTTATCTCTCGCGAGAACTTCATGCAAGACCAGCATGTGTTCGACTACATGAAGCTGCGTGCCAGCTGGGGTCGCTTAGGTAACGACCACGTGGCTGCAAGCGACGGGTTTGCTTCTATCAGCACAGGCTATAATGCAAGCGGTGTATTTGGCAACAGTGTTTTCTCTGGTTTCCAAAACAATTCTTACTTCAGCTATCTCGAATGGGAGGTTGTTGACGAGACCAATGTGGGTCTGAACTTTGCCATGTTCCACAATAGGCTCGATGTTGACATCGACTGGTTCTATCGCATGACCAAGAAGGCTGTGATTTCGCCTCGTCTGCCCTTCAGCAACGATGTGCTTGCAGGCAACCACGGCAAGATACTGAACACTGGTGTTGATGTCTCTATCAACTGGAGCGACCGCATCGGCAACGATTTCCGTTACAACATTGGCGCAAACCTGTCGTACATCAAGAACGAAGTGAAGAACCTCAACGGTCTGCCCTATATCGCTGGTGGCAAAACCTATCAGATTGTAGGCGAACAGATGAATTCGTTCTATGGCTATGTTCAGGAAGGCATCTATCAAACCGAGGCCGAGTGTGCCAGCGATCCCACTGCAATTGCCAATGGTTTGAAGCCTGGCGACTTCAAATATAAAGACCTGAATGGCGATGGCATTGTAGACGGCAACGACCGCACCGCTTTGGGTTCCTACCTGCCCAACTTCATTTACAGCATCAATCTTGGGTTCCAATGGAAGAATCTTGATTTCAGCATCACGACCTACGGCAATGCTGGTGCACAAATGTTTAACCGCAAGCGTGCGCTTCGCTATGCACAATCAAACTACAACTTCGACCACGATCAGGTTGCAAACCGTTGGACTTCGGCTGGATCAACCAACAAGTATCCCAGTGCCGAAGGTTGGATTCGCACCTGGAATGTGAGCGACCAGCGAGTTAACTCTTTCTTTATTGAAGATGCTAACTTCTTCCGCATTCAGAACATCACGCTCGGTTACACATTCAAGAACATCAAGTTTGGCAGTTACACCCTTCCCAGCTTGCGTCTGAGCGCAACAGCCGACCGCCCGCTCACCCTCTTCAGTGCTAATGCCTTCACTCCTGAATTGAGCGATGCCGAAGGATGGGATACCGAAGTATATCCTCTCACAGCCACCTACACATTCGGTGTAACAATTGATTTCTAAACATTCTCTCAACTTAATAAATGACAAGACAATGAAAATTTTGAAATATTTGATGATTCTCGCACTGCCTGCCTTGATGATGATAGGCAGCACATCGTGCGACGACTTCCTTAACAAAGAGCCCGAGAACACTGTTCCCGAAAAGGAAGTGGACTACACCGATATTGATAATATGTATATGCCCGTTTCGGGTGTTTATGGCAAGTTGCGCACGGGTGGTATGCACTGGGTTATCTGGCCATTGAGCATCATTCGTGATGGTGACGTGTGGAGTGGCCGTGTAGATGACCAAGGTATCTTGGTCGACTATGGCAACTTGAAATATGACAACTCATTCTGGGGCCTGAACGAAATGTGGAACCAATATTATGGCATTATCAAGGTTGCTAACGGTGCTCTAGCTGCCCTCGACAACTACAGCGAGAACATCTCAACCGACGCAATGCGAGCCAAATATCGTGCATATTGTGGCGAAGTGAGAATCCTTCGCGCCTATGCCTACTATCGCTTGTCGCAAGCATTTGGCCCCGTAACCATCCTGCGCGACAACAACCAGGCCGACATGACGCCATCGACAGTGAATGCTGTAGAGAAGTATATGCTTGAAGACCTCCAGTATGCAATTGAAAATTGCGACAAGGTGCGCCCCAATGAGGCCGAGCACTATGGCGCAGCAACTGCTTTCACCGCCATGCATCTTGCCGCCAAGATTCACCTGAATCGTGGCGAAAATGCCGAAGCCGAATCGCTTACCGACCAAATCATCAACAGCAACAAGTTCTCGCTCTACAGCGACTACTACAACCTGTTCAAGATTCCTGGCAAGTTGTGCAATGAGAGCCTGCTCGAATGCCAATGCACCGACTTCGGACAAGGAGCTGGCGACATGGTCGATGCCGACCAATGGTTTGTGTTCCAAGGCCCTGGTTGCATGGGCGGATGGAACTTTGTAGGCATTACCGACAATTTCATTAACTGGGCCACGGCTCGTGGCGAAACAATTCGTCTTGAAACTTCGGTACTTGCTGGCGGAACCACCACTCGTGATGGCGATGTGATTACTCTGCAAGGTAACCCCAACAACACCAACAACTGGAACGGCAAGGCCTATACGCCCACCAACCAGTTGACACCTGGCCGCAGTAAATATGGTTCAAACAACAACATTCGCATCCTTCGCTATGCCGATGTGCTTCTCATCAATGCCGAAGCCAAGGTTCGTCAGAACAAGAATGGTGATGCTCCCTTCAATCAAGTTCGCACTCGCGCAAAAATGCCAACCCTCAGCAATGTGACTGTCGACCAGATTCTTGACGAGCGCCGCATGGAACTCGTGTGCGAATGGGGCGAACGCTACAACGACCTGTGCCGCACCGGCAAGGCAAGCAGCCAACTCAGCGGATGGAACGAAAGCCTGCGCTACTATCCCTATCCGTTGACTCAGCTTCAGAATGTAGAAACACTTTCCAATACTCCGAAAGACGAATAAACAACACATGAGTGCATTGCACTTATCATAGTACATGTTTTTATTCTAATTCAGTTCAAGGGGTGTTACACTTCAAGCAACACTTGATGCTGCGACACCCCTTTTTTTAAAAAACTCACAACGATGCCATTCAACCGATTATATCTCACATGTCTATGTCTCGGTGCGCTTGCGACCTCAACCCCAGTTGCCGCCGATTCTATCAAGGTCGTAAAAGGGCAAATAAGCGACTATTATATCCCTGTAGTCATCAACTATGAGGTAACCGGTATCGTCACCGACGAGAATGGCCAACCGCTAGAAAGGGCGACTGTGATGTGGCTTTACAGTCCAGCGCACTGCAACACCGATGCCCAGGGACGATATTCAATTATCGGAACCGACAACGACAACAAGTTGTGCATCTATTATCCCGGCAAAGAAATGCTCATCATGGAGCGACTATCCCAGCAACGCCAAGTGAATGTAAAACTGCAGCCCAAGACCAGCAAATCTACAGCGCTCGAACGAAAAGCCGCACAAGCCACGCAATGGTACGACCCGACCGACAACACCACGAGCACCTACTGCAACCCCATGAACATCAGTTACAACTATGAACCATGGAACAACAACACCCGCAATGGTGGTTCGTTTCGCTCAAGTGCCGACCCTATGGGACTCACCTACAAGGGTGAATACTACCTGTTCTCGACCAATCAAGGCGGCTTCCACTACTCCAAGAACTTGAGCGACTGGGATTTCACGCCAGCCTCGTTTCAGCGATATCCGCACGACGATGATGAATGTGCCCCTGCTGCTTGGGTGTGTGGCGACACATTATTTTATACAGGTTCTACCTACGAAGGTCTGCCCATCTGGTACACCACCCAACCCCTAAGCGGTCGTTTTCGCCGAGCCATTGAGCGCAACACCCTCCCGACATGGGATCCCTACATTTTTCTAGACGACGACGGAAAACTTTATGAATATTATGGGTCAAGCAATGAATATCCGGTGAAAGGCGTGCAGATAAGCCGTCAAGACTTCACCCCCATCAGCAAGATACACGACCTGGTGCTGCTCCAGCCCAAGCAGCACGGGTGGGAACGGTTTGGCATGAACAACGACGATGAAGTGACCCTGAAACCTTTTATGGAAGGGGCGTTTATGACCAAGCATAACGGGCTTTATTATTTCCAATATGGTGCCCCGGGCACTGAATTCAAGGTGTATGCCGACGGTGTGTATGTGGGGGATTCCCCACTTGGACCCTTCACCTACCAGCGGCACAATCCCATGAGCTACAAGCCCGGTGGGTTTGTTCAGGGTGTGGGACATGGAGGCACATTTACCGACCTTAACGGCAACTACTGGCATGTGGGTACCTGCATGCTCTCGCTCAAATACAAATTCGAACGCCGTATCGGCCTATATCCCGTGTACTTCGACAACGACGGTATCATGTGGTGCAACACTGCTTTTGGCGACTATCCCTGCTGGAATGCCGACTATGACATGAAATACCCATCAGAGCGATTCACAGGTTGGATGCTGCTCTCTTTCGGCAAACCAGTCACCGTCTCGAGCACCGACAGTACGCTCACAGCAAGCAGCATTACCGACGAGAACATGCGCACCTACTGGAGTGCCGCCTCAGGCAATCCTGGTGAATGGGCCACGATAGATTTGGGCAAGGTGATGACCATCAATGCGTTTCAGTTGAACTACTACGACCATCACACCCTACAACACAATCGCGCCAACGACACTTATTATCAATATAGAGTGTGGAGCAGCAACGACGGCAAAGAATGGCAACTTGTCGTTGACAAGAGCGACAGCGACCGTGACACCCCTCACGACTATGTGCAGCTCCGCGCCCCGCTCAAATCCCGTTTCATAAAAGTCGAGAATCTTCACATGCCAGGCAATGGATACTTCTGCCTGAGCGATTTGCGCATCTTTGGCAACGCCAACGGCATCCCACCCGTCGAAGTGAAGAAATTCAAAGTTTCTCGTGACAAGAACGACCCACGCAATGCCATGATCACCTGGCTCGCTCAACCCGATGCTTATGGATACAACATCTACTACGGCATCTCTCCCGACAAGCTGTATCATTGCATTACAGTGAATGGTGCAAATGAGTATGACCTGAGAGGACTTGACCTTGGCACCAGTTATTCATTTGCCATCGAGGCATTAAATGAATCAGGCCGCAGTAAACTTTCTAAAACAATTTATGTCAAATAATCTATAAGCTATGCTGAAACTAAAATACATTATCATCGCCACTGCATTTGTTGTCTT
Source organism: Muribaculaceae bacterium (assembly GCA_016287065.1). Classification (GTDB taxonomy): domain Bacteria; phylum Bacteroidota; class Bacteroidia; order Bacteroidales; family Muribaculaceae; genus Sodaliphilus. The sequence goes on along the minus strand of JAEEVB010000020.1, from coordinate 8,001 downwards.
GTTTTCTTGTAACAAGGCAGCTGGCAATAACACATCGAGCGACGAGCCTTCAGGCACTACCGATGCCGCTGGACGACCGCTCAGTTTTGAAAACGACGACCAGTTGCTCGACTACATTCAAAAAGTGCATCTCAATTATATGTGGGATGGCGCTGAACCCACATCGGGACTGGCATGTGAACGCATTCACTTAGACAACAATTATCCACAAAACGACCAGGATGTGGTTACTACTGGTGGAAGCGGTTTTGGCATAGCAGGCCTTTTGGTGGGCATCGAACGAGGTTTCATTCCTCGTAACGAAGGAGTGAAACGGCTCACAAAAATCGTGGATTATCTTGCGAAGGCCGACCGATTCCATGGCGTATGGCCCCATTGGTTGCATGGACCCACAGGCAAAGTCAAGCCTTTCGGGGAAAAAGACAACGGTGGCGACCTTGTCGAGAGCTGCTTCTTGATGCAAGGTCTGCTGTGCGTCCGACAATATTTCAAAGACGGCAACGAAGCCGAAAAAGCTCTTGCCTCTAAAATCGATGCATTGTGGCGTGATATGGAGTTTGACTGGTACACGCATGGCGGACAAGATGTCATCTATTGGCATTGGTCGCCTAACTATGCATGGGAAATGAATTTCCCGCTTGAAGGCTACAACGAGTGCCTCATCGTGTATATTCTCGCAGCAGCCTCCCCCACCCATCCAGTACCGGCATCAGCCTATCACAAAGGCTGGGCACGAAGTGGTGGCATAACCACTACAGCAGCTCCCTATAACCATCCGTTGGAACTGAAGCACAATGGTGCCGAAGCCACCGGAGGACCTCTTTTCTGGGCTCACTACAGCTGGATAGGACTTGATCCTCGAAACCTGAGTGACCAATACGCCAACTATTGGAATGTGGTGCGCAATCACGCATTGAGCAATTACGACTACTGCGTTGCCAATCCCAAGCATTACAAAGGGTATGGCAAAGATTGCTGGGGCCTCACTGCCAGTTATTCGACCGTGGGCTACTCGGCCCATTGCCCAAGCAACGACCTGGGAGTCATCACCCCCACTGCCGCACTGTCATCAATGCCATATACCCCACAAGAGTCGATGGATGCTTTGAAAGGATTCTGGAAAAAGGGACCAAAGATTTGGGGAAAATATGGCTTCTACGACGCATTCAGCGAGAGTAGCAATTGGGTAGTCCCCCACTATCTGGCCATCGACCAATGCACGATTGCCCCAATGATCGAGAATTACCGCTCAGGATTGCTCTGGAACCTTTTCATGAGTTGCCCTGAAATCCAGGATGGTCTGTCAAAACTTGGTTTTAAGACTAATTAATTTCACTCTGAAACAAATCAACAAATAAATACATCTCCTATGAAACACAAAAAATTATCAGTCTTTTTGGCTGCCTGTTTATTTGCCGCAAGCGCATGGGCTGCCAGTGACGCAAAGATGAATCAGTTTATCGACAACCTGATGAGCAAGATGACTTTGCAAGAGAAAATCGGCCAACTCAATCTACCAGTGACCGGCGACATTGTTACCGGAACAGCCAAGAGCAGTGACATCGCTGGTAAAATCAAGCTAGGACAAGTGGGTGGACTCTTCAATCTGAAAGGCGTTGAAGCGATTCGCGAAATCCAGAAGATTGCTGTTGAACAGAGCCGACTTCATATTCCTCTCATCTTTGGCATGGATGTGATTCATGGCTACGAAACCGTGTTCCCTATCCCCTTTGCCTTGTCAATGACATGGGATATGCAGGCCATTGAGCAATCGGCGCGCATAGCTTCGGTCGAGGCAACTGCCGACGGCATCGCATGGACATTCAGCCCCATGGTCGACATCTGCCGCGAACCTCGTTGGGGCCGCATGAGCGAAGGCAGTGGCGAAGACCCCTATCTGGGCAGCCGCATTGCCGAGGCCATGGTGCGTGGCTATCAGGGCATCGACCTCACCGACCCCACCACCATGATGGCGTGCGTGAAGCACTTCGCTCTGTATGGTGCTCCCGAAGCCGGACGCGACTACAACACCGTCGACATGAGCCGTGTGCGCATGTTCAACGAGTATTTCCCACCCTATAAAGCCGCTGCCGATGCTGGTGCTGGTAGTTTCATGACCTCGTTCAATACGGTAGACTACATCCCGGCAACCGGTAACCGCTGGCTCATGACCGAGGTGCTCCGCGACATGTGGCACTTCAATGGTTTTGTAGTGACCGACTACACTGCCATCAGCGAGATGATCAATCATGGTCTGGGCGACCTCCAGCAAGTATCGGCACTCGCCCTGAATGCTGGCACCGACATGGACATGGTGGCCGACGGCTTTGTAGGCACCCTCGAGAAATCGCTCCAGGAGGGCAAAGTCACCCTCGAGGCCATCAACACCGCATGCCGTCGCATCCTGGAAGCCAAATACAAACTGGGACTCTTCGACGACCCCTACCGCTATCTCGACGCCAAGCGTGCAAAACGCGACATCTATACCAATGAGCACCGTGCCGAAGCACGCCGCATTGCCACAGAATCCTTCGTGCTGCTCGAGAACAGCGACAACCTGCTGCCCCTCAAGAAACAAGGAACCATCGCACTGGTTGGCCCGCTTGCCAACACCCGCGCCAATATGCCGGGCACATGGAGCGTGGCTGCTACCAGCGACCGCTACAGCACCCTGCTCGAAGCCATGCAGCGAGCCGTGGGCGACAAGGCCCAAGTGCTCTATGCCAAGGGCTGCAATGTGTGCTACGACGAGGAACTGGAGAAAAACAGCACCATGTTCGGCCGCGAAATGCGTGACCCGCGCAGCGCCGAAGAAATGCGTGACGAAGCCTTACGCATTGCCTCTCAGGCCGATGTGATTGTGGCTGCCATGGGTGAACCCAGCGAAATGAGTGGCGAGGCCAGCAGCCGTAGCGACATTTCCATCCTCGATGCCCAGAAGGACTTGCTCACCGCCCTCAAGGCCACCGGCAAACCTATAGTACTGCTCAACTTCTCAGGTCGAGCCACGGTCATGACCTGGGAAAAAGAGAACTTCTCCACCATCCTCAATGTGTGGTTCGGTGGCAGCGAGGCTGCCGACGCCATTTGCGATGTGGTGTTTGGCGATGTGGCTCCCAGTGGTCACCTCACCGCCAGCATGCCCAAGAATGTGGGCCAAGTGCCCATCTACTACAACCACCTGAACACGGGTCGCCCCAATCCCAAGTGGTTTACCAAGTTCACGAGCAATTACCTGGATGTCGACAACGAGCCTCTCTACCCCTTCGGTTACGGTCTGTCATATACATCGTTCAACTATAGTCCCATCACGCTCTCCAATACCACAATGACACGCGATGGCAGCATCAAGGCCAGCGTCAATGTCACCAACACCGGCTCACGCGAGGCTAGCGAAGTGGTGCAACTCTACATCCGCGACCTTGTGGGTTCCATTTCACGGCCCGTGAAAGAACTCAAGGACTTTGCACGCATCACGCTCAAACCAGGCGAGACCAGAACGGTCGAGTTCACCATCACCGCCAACAAACTGAAGTTCTACAATAGCGAGCTCATCTATGACTGCGAACCTGGCGAATTTGACCTCATGATTGGTCCCAACAGCCGCGATGTGGAAACCCTCCGATTCACGCTCCAGTAATTTTTTATTTTTTAAAAACCGCAACTTATATTATCTTTGCACAAAAGATTTAAACAATAACGATTATGCTCAACTCAATATTATTGCTCTTTGGCACATTTGGTGCAGGCGAAATCATTATTATTGCACTCGTCATCTTGCTCCTCTTCGGCGGCAGAAAGATTCCCGAACTCATGAAGGGACTCGGCAAAGGCGTGAAAAGCTTCAAGCAAGGCATGAACGAGGTCGAAGACGAAATCAAGAAATCGGTCGACGAGAAGCCTAACAACGCATCAAACCCCGACAAAAAGGAGTAATATAACCCTTCCTATCCCATTCCATTCATGCCATTGGCTGAGGCTCATTCTGTCCGTGCGTCAGCCATTGGCATTTAGCATCACTATTGAAACATGGCAGAAAACGACGAAAACAAACTGCAAGAAATGTCGCTTTGGGAGCATCTCGACGCTTTGCGTTCGGTTCTCTTCAAGGCGGCTATTGTTTTGCTGGTCTTTGCCATCGCTTTCTTTATCTTCATGCCTTCCATTTTCGATGGAGTCATCCTGGCTCCTTGTCACGGCGATTTTGCGTTGTACCGCTTGTTCGAGAAAATCACGGCAGGCATCTCTTTCGTCCCCGATTTTTCTTCCGAAGGCTTCGAGGTCAAGCTCATCAACATCCAGCTTGCCTCGCAGTTTTTCATCCACATGAGCACCTCGTTTTGGCTTGCGCTTGTCTTTGCTTTCCCAATCATTATTTACCTGCTCTGGACCTTCGTGAGTCCAGCGCTCTATCCTAATGAAAAAAAGGGAGTTAGAAAGGCTTTCTTAATGGGAAACTTTATGTTTTTCCTAGGAGTGGCTGTGGGCTATTTTGTAGTGTTCCCCATCACCTTGCGGTTCCTTGCCGACTACCATGTGAGCGAACTCATCCCTAACCAGATTTCGCTCGACAGTTATATGGACACCTTCCTGATGCTCATCTTCATTTTGGGTATTGTTTTTGAATTGCCACTGCTCTCATGGCTGCTTGGCAAATTGGGGGTGATTCACCGTGAATTCTTCAGGAAATACAGGAAACACGCCATTGTGATATTACTCATTCTCGCCGCCATCATCACACCCACGGGCGACCCCTTCACACTCACCATCGTTTTCCTGCCGCTTTATCTGCTCTACGAACTCAGTGCGTTGCTCGTCAAGCCCACTCTTCCTGAGAAGGAATAACTATCGGCGCGAAGTGATGTGATAGCAACTCTGACGCTCCTCAATGAGTGCATAGCACCAGCGTCGCTTGCGTAACTCTTTGAGTACATTTCCCAATACGATTTTCATCTCGGCATAACTAATCGGCTTGCCATCCGATGGCAAATCGATATAGCGCGCATGGGCCAGGTCAAATGTCGTGGCATAGCAGTGTGCCGATCGGGGCGAGGCGTTCTGGTTCACCTTCGTCAAATTCTCCACATCATCGAGCGTGCGCAGGCACGAGGTCACAATCACCTTATATTTCCTCGCTCCTCTTGCAGCCAGTGAATCCTGGAAGTCCTGACCGATGCGCTCCAACAGCAGTCGGGCGTTATGCGTCAAGTAAGGCACCGAATGCGTTAAATTGTCCACCGCATATAGATCGCAATCACTAATTTTCTCCAATCCTTTTATGGAACTGAAATCCATTCCTTCACGGCTCCTGATAGGTTCTATGCCATGCTTCTGGGCAGCGCGCAGATGGGCATCATTATAGTCATTCAGGTAAAACTCCTTTTCCTTTCCTTTTGTCCACTGGTCTTTTCCGGTATGAGAGCGATAGCACAAATGCAGCACAAGGGCCAGGACAGCTACTGCGCCCACTCCAGCAAGCACCACACGCACCCGGCCTTTCAGGTAATTCTTCTTTTTCTTTGCCATATCTAACCGTCAGTTAAGATTTCCACTGCAAATATACTCACATTTTCCCAATCCTGCCACCACCCGCGTCATTTTCTGCCCTCCTGCAACTCAACAGATGGTGCAGGTTTCTACCCTAACTTTGCAGCGTAGTTGCCCTAACGAAGTTGAGGAGTTGGGGGGGGGGAGAAAACTTGTTTACAAATCCCCTTGTCAGCTTGTCAGCTCGTTTGCTCGTCTTCATTTTAATAATGTTTTTGTAGATTTTTACTATAATATTAGTTATTATTTAAAATTTATTATTAGTTTTGTAGGTTAAATTAATAGGGGCAGCCCGAAACGACCGATGAGCACTGAAGAAAAGAAACACTGGATCAAGAACAAGATTCTGCGCCGCACACTCAAGACGCTGGGCGTGCTGTTGCTGTTGCTCATCCTATTGCCATTTACCCTCTACATCCCTTGGGTGCAGAATGTTGTGAAAGACTATGCCTGCGAATATGCCTCCAAGAAAACCGGCCTCGACATCAGCATCGACCGCATCCTCATCAAGTTCCCGCTCGACCTGAGTGTCGACGGCGTGCTCATCCTCGACCAGAACAAGGACACCATGTTGCGGGCCGAGAACCTCACGGCAGGCATCGAGTTCATGCCGCTGCTCGACCTGAATGTGAAAATCGGTGACACCGAGCTCACCAACGGCTACTTCCACACCGTGAGCAAAGACTCGTCGAGCGTCTTCACCGCCGATGTGCGCCACTGCAAGCTGCAAGGCGCTGACATCGACCTCAAGAATCACGAAGTGAACCTGCTAAATGGTGAACTCACCGGCTGCAAGGTGGAACTCATTTCCTACCCCCACAAGAAGGTTCAGGAACCCGATACCACCGAGTCCACCCCTTGGCGCATCAATGCGCTGCAACTGGCACTCAACGACATCGACTACCACATGCAGATGAAGCCCGATATCGACGAGATGAAGTGCCATGTGGGCAAGGCAAAACTCAATAACGGCCTCGTCGACATGGCAAACCACACTATCACCGCCCGGTCGCTTAGTGTAGATAGTGCCGACTGCCAATACTACACGATGAACGAGCGCGATGCCAAGAAGTATCTCGAAACCTACCCCGTGCCTCCCGACACCTTGCCTGGCGACACAGCCACCTGGAGCATCCAGGCCGATACCATCAAACTCACCAACACACACGCCACCTATGGGTTACGCGACTTTGTGGCACGCCTCAACCCCAACAACAAAGCCAAGCGCACACCGAAACGAGGACTCGACTCCGACTATCTCGATGTGAGCGATGTGAACATTGCCATCTCCAACTTCAACAACTATGGCTCCAGCATCTCGTTTGACATCGACACGCTGCGGGCCAAGGAGCGAAGCGGTTTCCAAATCAAGGAAACCAAAGGCAAGTTTGCCATGAACGATGAGAAGATGGATGTGACCGGTCTTAAACTCAAGACCATGCATAGCGACCTGAACCTGGATGCGCACATCGACAACTCGGTGCTTGCCGACGGGCACAATGGCAACTTCGATGTCAAGACCGACTCGAAACTCGCCATACAAGACCTCACCACGCTCGTTCCCGAAATGCGGGAGACCTTCAAAGGAGTGCCGCAATACAACCCCATCACCCTCAAGGCCGACCTCAATGGCAATCCACGCCATGTTAAAATCAAGAATTTTGATGCCAATGTGCCAAAATATGCCCACGCCAAAGTGAACGGCGACCTCTACAATGTGCTCGATTCCAAGAACCTGCGAGGCGATGTGACCTTTGACGCCAATTTCCAGAATCTCGACTTCATCAAGCCCACCCTGCTCGACAAGGCCACCGCCAAACAGGTGAATCTGCCACCCATGCAGGCCAAAGGCAAAGTGAAGTTTGGCGGCGACAACTATGCCGGCAACATCAACATGAAGATGGCAACGGGCGAACTGGTGGGCAGTGGCAGCTTCAATGGTAAAAAACAGCAATACGACGTTGATGCCACATTCAACAACTTCCCCGTCAAGGCCATTCTGCCCATGGTGCCTGCCGAGAACCTCACCGGCCATGTCAAAGCAAGCGGCAATGGTTTCGACTTCATAAGCGGCAAGGCCAATGTCGATGCCGATGTCGACCTCAAGAATATCGTCTACGACAAGCAGCGCTATAGCGACATCACCGCTCGGGTCAACATGAACGGTGGCAATGTCAACGCCCATGTGCGTTCTGATAACCCCGACTATCGTGTCAATCTCAATGCCAACGGAACCATCAACAACGACCACTACCTCTTTGATGTGAAAGGCAAAGTTGACAACCTCGACCTGAAAGCACTTGGACTCTCCGACACACCTCTGGGCGGCACAGGCGACATTGACATGCGTGTCGACTACAATGCCCGCACCAAAGAGGGCGATGCCGACATCAACATGGAGAACCTCAATCTGGACTTGGGCAATGGCAACATCTTGTCTCAGAACGCGCACAT
>JAEEVB010000019.1 GCA_016287065.1 Muribaculaceae bacterium | reverse complement strand
CAAGGACTATTATCACGCGGGCATGAGCAAGATGTCGGACCTGCTCGAAGCGCAGATGCTCTATCAGCAGGCTTGCGACCAGCGCACCGATGCCTTTGCCGCCTACCAGAACAAGTTGCTCGAGTATCGCCTGGCAGTAGGGCAGTAGTTTTTTATGTAATTATGTAGTGTATAGAGTAGGATTTTGAAAAAATGACTATTTTTGCAAAATCATTTTCAAAATCAATCAAAAAATTTATACACTATGAAGAAATCTTTTACTGTACTTACCTTGTGCCTGATGGTGGTGTTTCCAGCCTTAGCTGCCGATGCCTACCTGAATGTGCTGGGCAATAGTGTAAATTTGAATGCCTCCAGTACCGTGACAGGCATTGCTGCCAGCAAACTCAATGGTGGCAGCATCAGCTACAACCCCTCGACCAAGGAGGTTGAGCTGAAGAATGTGGTGGTGAACAATAACACCTCTGATAATTACTTGATTGAGTCGGACTTGAATGGCCTTACTGTGCGTGTGACCGGCACCTGCACCGTGAGCATGAAGGGCATACTGATGTGGACTGCGGGCAATGTCACACTCACCGGCAGCTCGTCGGGCTCGTCGAAACTCGCCTTTACCCGCACAGGTACAGCCGTGTCGCACCCGCTCATTGTGTCGTGTTCACAAAGTGGCGGGAAGAACACCTTCAGCATCAAGAATGTGACCCTGAACATGACCGACAATGGCTATGATGTGGGATTGATGGAAGGGCGTGTGGCAACAGGCGGCAAGATGAAGCTCTACTTGGAGCGTGCGGTAATCGACCTGAAAGCCAAGAGTGGTGCCACCAAACCCATTTTGAGCGGTTTCAGCGAGATGGAGTGCTACCAGTGCGGCATTCGCTCCGACAACGGCTTGTTCTACAACTCAGGTTTCGCCGCAGGTGACCCGAAGAATGTGCAGGATGCCGACGGCAACATTGCGACAGCCGAGTTGCACATCGACGAGTGGGCTACGCAGGTCACCGCCTATCCTGTGAAGGTGATGGGTCGCCGTGTGACCTCGTTCAATGCCGGCAAAGTGCAAGATTTCGGCTCTAATGGTTACATCGACTTTGACAAGAACAATGCTGTCGTGCGTCTGCACGACGTGAAGCTCACGGGCATCAAGCCCACAGGTGATGTGATGATAGCCACCACTGGCACGGGTACCGTGGCGGTAGAGACACATGGCACCAATGTGATTACGGGCTACTGTGACTTCATCGTTGCCAACAACGACAATGGCTACATCATTGTGCGCGGCACAGGTGCCACCTCGTCGAGCCTGGCATTCACCAATCAGGGTCAGAACGGCGGCAAGAACAGCTGTGTGGTGATGAACGGAACGGGGCAGTCGCTCTATATGGAAGATGGCAACTTTACCTTCAGTTCGCCCAAGACACCCGTTCAAACCATCAATACCCAAAATAGCCTGTACTTCATGAATTGCCGTGCCAGCATGAACGCGACGGTGACCTACGACTACGCCATTCAGGGCTTTTATGACGTGGAGTTCACCGACTGTAGCGTGACCACTCCCAAAAACTTCGTGTGGGTGCGCACTATGCATCCCATGACGGAGGGCACCAGCCTCTCGAACTACTATGATGTGGTGATTGTGGAACCCAAAGAAACCACGCACGAGAATGGCACACTTATAGTTAATGGCGTGCCGATGACCAACGACAACGGCGCCATGGGTGCTGTGGTGCCCGGTGTGGGCTATGCCGATGGCGTGCTCACGCTCGACAATGTAGATTTCACAACGGCGAAGAATTTTATCATCTGCAATTTCGACCTGCTCATCAAGGTTCAGGGTATGAACAAGATCAAGGCACAAAATTTCTTGTTGAACATATCGAGCAGCGAACATCCCGCCAATGTGACCATTCAGGGTGTCGGCAGCAATGCAACACTCGAGACCGAAGCCACCAATGCTCAACTGGCAGACTATGTGTTCCAAAGCGGTGGAAACCTGCAAATCTCCAACCTCAAGTTGTTCAAGAGCACTACGCCCTACGTGAGTTTCATAGGCGATTATGACAAGACCGTGCTTGGTTTGCGTAACAGCAGTGGCGAGTTTACAACAGGTCAGGCCAACCGCTCGGCCGTAATGGGCATCACCGGTTTAGGTCTCGACAATGTAGAACTGCTCGACGGCGTCACCTTCCAGCCAGTTGACGGCACATGGGACAGTCCTAAAGGCCAACCTCTCAGATTTAAATCTACTGCCATCATGAAAGGCGATGTGGATGGTAACGGCAAGGTGAACGTGAGTGACGTGACCACTCTCGTGAATATGATTCTGGGCGTGATTCCCAAGGTTATGGACCGAGGTGATGTGGATGAGAACGGTAAGATTAACGTGAGCGATGTGACCGCCCTCATCAATATTATACTGGGGGTGAGTTAGCAGTTTATTATTCAATAGCAAACAAAACAAAAAAACTCTCGCCATTTTGGCGAGAGTTTTTTTATTGGAGTTATTCAAAAAGAGATTTCTTATTTGATAACTTTGGTAGCAGCCTTGGTACCATCGGTGAAGGTAGTAACCACGATGTTCACGCCTTCGAAGGGCTTGTCGCTCTCGATACCGGCGAGGTTCACATACTTCACACCAGCAACAGTCTTGCCGTTGATGTCGGTTACAGAAACACTTGGAGTGTCGTTCTTGATAACCACCAACTTGAGGCCTTCAACAAGTGCCTTGCTGCCTTCTTCCTCAACCAGCTTCACAGTGTAGTTGCCTTCAGCGGTCAGACGGAAGTTAGCGCCATCGTCGTAGAGGTCAATCTCTCTGTTAAGGAGGCCTTCGTTGATTTCGAAGTAGTTAACATCGTTTTCATCAAGACCACCAAACCATACGGGTTCTCCATCATCGCCGAAGGTGACAATCTTGAATTCCATGCTTTCGGGATCGGCGGGATCGTTAACCACATCGAAGGTAGCACCCTCGGTGGGATCGATTGCGAGACCATTGTTCCAATCCCAGCCATTGAATCCACCAGCCACGAAGAACTCGGCCTCCTCGGTAGTGAAGAACACGCTGTTAGTCCATTCGGTGTCACGGTTCACAACACCCTGAACTTGTGCCTCATAGGTGGTTGCGGGCTTGAGACCAGTGATAGCAGCAGGAGAGGTAACATTGTTGAGCACAATCCATTCGCCAGCAGGAACATCCTCTTCTTCGCCAGGCATGTAGAAGTTGCTGACATTCAGGATATACATGTCGGTGCAGTTGAAGTGACGGATTGCGATGTAACCCATCTTGCCTGCATTCTCGCCAAGTTCGAAGGTATAAGTGGTCTGAACGCCAGTTGCTACCATTTCATCCGAGATAGGAGTGAAGTCGGCAATTTCGGTGCCAGTTGTGCTAACATATACCTGGAAGTGCTCGGCAGCATAGCTGGGATCCTGTCCCCATGCATCGAAGCTCACTTGAGCACCGAGCTTGGTCTGTGGAGAAATTGCCCAGTTGTCGGGAGTCAGAGGACCATAGTTGTTGATGTAGCTGTTAGAAGAGAATGTGGTCTGTACAGTACCATCATCAAGTGTGAGATTCCATACATACCAGTTCTGTCCGTCGCCATCGGCGTCGATGAGTGTCCAGCCAGTGGGCACAGCACCTGTTTCATAACCAGTGAAGTCTTCGTTAACACCATTCTTGACGGCAGCTGTGCGATAGCGTAAATTGTAAGCATCTTGCGAGCCAATCCACTCAGCCTTGGCCGAGGTAGCGGTCACCTCAGTGATGGCAAGGTTCTCGGGCATTGCATCGGCGGCCAGTGTGGTGAAGTTGACGACATCGGTCCACAAGGAGTTGCCATCTTCAAAGACACCCTGTACCTGAGCCTCATAAGTTGTGCCAGGAGTCAAGCCTTCCATTGCAACAGGAGGATTAACGTTGTTCAGAACAGTCCATTCAGCACCTTCTACGCCATTGATTTTAACTGCGTCGATCAAGAGGATGTAACCAGTGCTGCCATTTGGCTGGTGACGGATGGCTACATAGCCAGTCTGTCCCTCGTAAGCACTCAGGTCAAACTCAGACTTCAACCATGTGTTCAACTCGCCAGGAGTATTCACTGTTCCAAGTGAAACGAAGTCTTCGGGAGCGGTGCCAGTTGTAGAAACCAGTACGCTGAAACTCTCAGCATAGTCAGCGCCGAGGTCAGCAGACGAAACCTCAAGAGTTCCACCCAAATCAACCTTCGAGCTGATAAGCCAGTTGTCACCAGTTACTGCAGTGCTACCTTCAATTGTTTTTGACTCTGATACGATGCAGTAGTCACCATCAGCAGCGGTAAGTGTAGTACCACTCATGTTCCAGTTTGTAATCTTAAGAACTTGCCATGAGTGTCCGTCGCCATCAGCATCTTTGTTGGTGAGGTTAGCAGGAACCCATCCAGCAGGAAGCTCGTCGCCGTTGTACTCGAAGTTTTCGTCAAGACCAGTCTTGAGACGATAGCGGAAGTTGTAAGCCTGAGCATCGCCAGTCCAAGTAGCGTTAGCGCTCTTGGCGGTGATGTCGTTGATTTCAAGATTAACGGGCAAGGGGAAGCGCAGCGGAGTAGTGAATGTGTACACTTTGCTCCAGCGGCTGTGATCGTCGGCGGTGCAGATGCTGCGAACATACACATCGTAAGCGGCATTTTCGGCCAACTCGGTGAGGTTGATAGTAGCAGCGTTAGCCTGAACGGGAGTTGCAGTCTCGGGATCGAAGCCGGGGAGACCATAAGCTACTTCGAACAAGTCTTGCTCGTCAGTGCCGGGAGTCCAGCTGATGGTAGCGCTGTTATAAGTAACATTGCTTGCTACAACATCGGTGGGACGCGGGCAAGTGTTCATGTGAATCTGGAAGGTAACGAGGGTACCAGCAGCCAGAGTTGCTTCAGAGCTAGAAGAGGGAGTTTGTTCATAGATGGTTTCGCCTTCAGGGCCGGTGAGCACGAAGCCAACCTCATAGAGGTAAGATCCGCCTACCCAATTGAGGTCGTAGTCAACGCCGTAGCACAGTTTGAAGGTGCCTTCAGCACTGTTGCCTGAGGGTAAGGCAAGTTCTTGAACCACAATGTCGGTTCCGGCGTAGCAAATCTGGAGTTTGCCACCGGCATTCCAACCGTCACCATAAGAGTCGGTAAGGCTGTACTCAACTTCGCCCATGTCGCTTTCTTCACAAGCCAATGTGGCAAATGAGGTCGGAGCCCAGCCACTGAGGTTGCCATCGCCGTAGTCGGCCTGGACACGCACATCATAGGGAGTGGCATTGGTCAGGTCTTCGAGAGTGTAGGTGGTGGCAGTAGCGGCACCCACAGCGGTCCACTCTGTATCGGCAGCCTTCTTGCACTCAATGTTCCAAGAGGTCTCGGTGCTACCAGGCTCCCAAGTGAGTGTAGCAGCGTCAGTGCCAATGTTGGTCACCTGCAGGTTCTTGGGCTTGTAGTAAACAACGCCGCTGCCCGGAGTGTACTCAAACAGAGTTTGGGGCAGGAAGTCGCGCACGTTCAAGTTGACAGCGTCAAGAGAGCTGTAGCTGTAGCCTTGCAGGGCAGCGCCAGCAACTTCTGAGCCTTTGAAAGTGGCACTCTTGTAGGTACCCTTTTCGGTTTGACGAACAGCAATGAGCAGATTGCCACCTTGATAGGCGTAAGGAGTGGCGAGCTCGATGCTCAATTTCTCGCTTGTGCCATCAAGTGGCCCCTCATAGACGAGGGTGGCAATCTCCTCGTTGATGTAGGCAGCAGGGGAAGTTCCAGGAACTTCTACCATGTAAATCTGGAAGTTTCCACCCCAGGCTTCGGCAGCCGGAGAGGCAAGATACCAGGTGATGCTGTTGATAGTACCACCTTCCATTTCGCTGAGATCTGCGGCTGGCATGACCATGTCAATCTTTTGGAAAGCATCAGCATAGAAGCCGTAGACAGGGACGTAAGCATTTGTGGCTTCGCCCTCGTACACTGTCAAGTTATTCTGAGCATTCAAGGACGAGAAAGCCCCTAAAGCCAGAGCAACAAGAGTAAACAGTAACTTTTGTCTCATAGGTTTGATTTTTAAGTGAATAAATATGTTAATAAATCGCTAATAGAAGCCAAATAGAAGTCCAATAGAAGTAATTGTCATCAATTTCACCCTCAAATTTAGTAATATTTTTTTGATTAGCAAGCAATATTTGCAAAAATAAACATTTATTTCGTAGAAATTTCTGATTTATTGTAATTGTTTTGCTTGAATGACACCTTATTATTAAATAAATGATAAATATGCATTTTTTTTGTGTGAACGATAATGTGTGGCAAGCGGGTTGGCATGAAAACATTTTCTCTTGATTGCCTGAGTGGCACTTTTTATTGTTTTTTATTTAATAGGTGAAGCCGATGAATAGGGCGCCACCGTGCTTCATGTCGTGGAAATGTGCAAAAGTGTTTATTTCGTCGGTGGCACTTTTAAAGAATATGAAAAGTGGGAAAAATCCTATTAAATTAGTTTAAAATGAAGGTGTGCGCTATTGTTTTTGCAAAATAATGATGTACTTTTGGGGTGTCGTTTGAAAAGTTAATTTTAACGATTGAAATATTAAAACCGACTCAAATTTTAACAATATAGTATTATGAAACAGATTAAAAAGAACATTCTTGCAATTACAGGCGGCGTGCTGCTGTGTCTTACAACGGCAGCTGCTCAAGATGAGAATCAAGACCTGTATGTGGGCCAGGCTGCAGCTCAGGCCGAGAACTTTGTGAAAACGGCAGTACACCGTGAACCCGGACAACTGCGCTCGTATCCCGACTTCAGCCGTGCTGCCGAGAGCACTGTGAACAGCGTGGTGAGCATCAAGAACTATGGCACTTCGCGTCAGCAGCAGTTCTTTGGTGGCAGCGACGACTGGGATCCGTTTGAATTTTTCTTTGGCCCTGGTTGGGGCGGCAATGGCGGCCAGCAGCGCAGGCAGCAACAACAGCCTAAGGGAGAGTCGAAACCGCAGCTTCGTGGCTCGGGCTCAGGCGTGATTATCAGCGACGACGGTTACATCGTGACCAACAACCATGTGGTGGATGGAGCCGAAAAGCTCACCGTGACGCTCAACGACAATAGTGAATATAACGCGCGCGTGATAGGCACCGACGCTACCACCGACCTTGCGCTTATCAAGATTTCGGCCACCGACCTGCATCCCATCACCTTTGCCAACAGCGACGATGTGAAGGTGGGCGAGTGGGCGCTGGCCGTGGGTAACCCCTTCGGTCTGAACTCTACTGTTACGGCCGGCATCATCAGTGCCAAGGGCCGTGGCGTGGCCGAGAGTTCGAGCGTGGGCATCAAGACCTTCATTCAGCACGATGCTGCCGTGAATCCCGGCAATAGTGGCGGTGCTCTGGTGAATACCGATGGCGAGCTCATTGGCATCAACACCATGATATTCTCGCAGACGGGCAACTATGCGGGCCTTTCGTTTGCTGTGCCCAGCAACATTGTGAAGAAGATTATCACCGACATCAAGCAATATGGCACCGTGCAGCGCGCCGTGCTGGGTATCCAGTACAAGGAACTCGACGCCGAGAGCGCCAAGGAACACGGCATCACCGCTACTAAGGAGGGCATCTATGTGGCCAAGGTCAACGACCTGAGTGCTGCCAAGGAGGCCGGCCTGCAAGAGGGTGACGTGATTGTGAAGCTCAACGGTGCTCCCGTGAAGAACAGCGGCGAGATGCAGGAAGAGATGAACAAGCTGCGTCCGGGCGACAAGGCTACACTTGCTTACTATCGCGACAACAAACTGCGCACCACTACGGTGACTTTCAAGAACGATCAGGGCACAACCAAGATCACCAAGAGCAGCGACTTCACCTCACTGGGCTGCGCTTTCCAGAAGCTCACTGCCGAGGAGAAGGACAACCTGAACATCTCGCGCGGCGTGAAGGTGAGCGGCATTGTCGATGGCAAGTTCAAGCGTGCCGGTATCAAGAATGGCCTGGTGATCACCAGCATCAATGGCACTCCTGTGAACAGCAAGGAAGATGTGGAGGATATCTACAACGAGATTATGCGCTCGGCCGATTCCGACAAGGTGATGTTCATCACCGGCATCTATCCCACTGGCAAGAAGGAATACTGCGCCGTTGATCTCACCGACGAATAATTGTCGCAATGCCCCCCAAAAATCGGTCATTAGGCTTCTAACAAAAATCCTAATGACCGAATTGGGATAAAACGACACAATAAGCACTGTTTTTTCATACACGCGACTGCACTCCTTGAAGGGGTGCAGTCGTGCTTTTGATTCGTGATTCTGTTGGCTGAATTGGGTTGAAATCAGCCGGTTGCGAGTGGCATGATTATTGTTATACTTACAGATTGTAACGAGTTGGCAAAAAAATCTTTGCCAGCCCATTTGAATTTTTTTGAGTGCAATCCTATATTGTGAGGAAAAAACAATGATTTTATGAGAAAAACCGAGAAAAATGAGATTCTTTTTTGTTCAATTAAAAAAATGTTCGTAACTTTGCGTGCTTAAACTCTACTTAACTAAATGAGACAACTTAAGATTACTAAATCGATCACCAATCGCGAGAGTGCATCGCTCGACAAGTACTTGCAGGAGATTGGTCGCAAAGACCTTATCACCGTTGACGAGGAAGTTGAACTGGCTCAGCGCATTAAACAAGGTGATCAGGCTGCTCTCGACAAACTTGTGAGCGCGAATCTTCGATTTGTTGTATCGGTGGCAAAGCAGTACCAGAATCAGGGATTGAGTCTGCCCGACTTGATCGATGAAGGTAATTTAGGCCTTATAAAGGCAGCCCAGAAATTCGATGAGACGCGTGGTTTCAAGTTTATCTCCTACGCCGTTTGGTGGATTCGCCAGTCTATCTTGCAGGCTCTTGCCGAGCAATCGCGCATCGTGCGCCTCCCGCTCAACCAGGTGGGTTCGCTCAACAAGATTGGCAAGGCATTCTCTCGCTTTGAGCAAGAGCATGAGCGCCGCCCGTCGGCTGCTGAACTGGCCGAACAGCTCGATGTTCCCGTCGAAAAGATTGCCGACACCATGAAGGTCTCGGGCCGTCATGTGAGTGTTGACGCTCCCTTTGTCGACGGCGAGGACAACAGCTTGCTCGACGTGCTCCCCAATGAGGATTCTCCCATGGCCGACTCTTCGCTCAATCAGGAGTCGCTCTCGAAGGAGGTGAATCGTGCACTCGAACAGCTCAATCCGCGCGAACGCGACATCCTGAAGATGTTCTTCGGCATCGGCTGCCAGGAGATGACGCTTGAAGAAATTGGTGCCAAGTTTGATTTGACCCGTGAGCGCGTGCGTCAAATCAAGGAGAAAGCCATTCGTCGCCTGAAAGGCCAGAAGAGCAAGTTGCTCAAGGCCTATTTAGGTTAACATTTACATGTGGAATCGTAGCAATAATCAAAGGCGCCTGATAAAAAAGGCGTCTTTGTTTTAAGTTAGCAAGCAGTTGTCAATCTTCTGTTCTCGAGTTTTTCGAGCAATCGAGCATTCGAACATTCGAATAATTGAGTTAGGAGTGATTAGAGAATTGGGAATAAGTTTTAGTTGACACCTTAATAACAGAAATATATAAAAACCGAAAAAGACATGAAACTGAAGATAGCCGTGCTGGCTGGAGACGGAATAGGCCCTGAGATTAGCCGTCAGGGCGTGGCTGTGACCGAGGCGGTCGCCAAGCGATTTGGTCACGAAGTGGAATTTGAATATGCGATTTGCGGTGCTCATGCCATCGATGTGGTGGGCGACCCGTTCCCGCCCGAGACCCTTGCCGTGTGCCAGCGTGCCGATGCGGTGCTGTTCAGTGCCGTGGGCGACCCGAAATATGACAACAACCCCACGTCGCCAGTGCGTCCCGAGCAGGGCTTGCTGGCTATGCGCAGTCAGTTGGGCCTGTTTGCCAATGTGCGGCCCATCAGCACCTACGCTTCGCTGCTTCACCTGTCGCCGCTGCGTGCCGAGTTGCTCGAGGGTGCCGACTTTGTGTGCATACGTGAACTCACTGGCGGCATGTACTTTGGTGAGCGTGGCCGTACCAACGACCGTGCCTTCGATACCTGCGTCTATACCCGTCCCGAGATTGAGCGCATCTTGCGCGTGGGCTTCGAGACGGCCATGGGCCGCCAGCGTCATCTCACTGTGGTCGACAAAGCTAATATCCTCGACTCGAGCCGCTTGTGGAGGCAGATTGCACAGGAAATGGAACCCCTGTATCCAGAGGTGCGGGTCGACTATATGTTTGTGGACTATGCGTCGATGCGCATGATTGCCGAGCCGCGCTACTTCGATGTGATTGTTACCGAAAACACCTTTGGCGACATCCTCACCGACGAGGCGGCGTGCATCAGCGGCTCTATGGGCTTGCTCCCCTCGGCATCGCTGGGAACGGGCACTCCGCTCTTCGAGCCGGTGCATGGCAGTTGGCCTCAGGCGGCTGGGCAGAACATCGCTAATCCTGTGGCGCAAATCTTGTGTGTGGCGATGCTCTTCGAGCACTTCGGACTTGCCGAAGAAGGCCGAGCCGTGCGCGATGCTGTGGCGCAGAGCATAGAGCAGGGCATTCGCACCCCTGACATACAAAAACCGGGTGGCCCGCATTACGGCACCACCCAGGTAGGGGAGTGGATCGTAGATTATATCCTGAAAAATTGAAAAATCTAATTCTCGAATACTCTAATTCTCGAATACTCTAATTCTCGAATACTCGAATGCTCGAATAATCGAAAGCTCGAGAATTAGAAAAATAAAGGCGGGCCCTGAATGACCAGGACCCGCCTAAACTTTTTAGTTTCTGAGAGACAGATTTCAGCCTTTGGAATCAATTCTTGAAAACAAGATTTCCGTTTTCGGCATCGATCACGATGGGTTTGCTGCGGTCGACCCGTTGGCCGATGATGTCGCGGCTCAACTCGTTGAGCACCATGTTCTGGATGGCGCGCTTCACAGGTCGTGCACCAAACTCGGGATCGTAACCTGCTGCTGTCAGTACCTTGATAGCTGCTGGAGTGGCGTCGAGCGTGATGCCGTTCTTGGCGAGCATCTTCTTCACACCATTCAACTGCAGAGCCACAATCTGACTGATCTGTTCCTCGTCGAGCGGGGTGAACATGATAATCTCGTCGATACGGTTCAGGAACTCGGGGCGCATGTGCGTCTTGAGCAGCTGGAACACCTCATTGCGGGTTTTGTCGATTATCTCGCTGCGGTTGTCGGGCGTGAGATGCTCGAAGCGTTCGCGGATGAGGTCAGAGCCCAGGTTCGACGTCATGATGATGATGGTGTTCTTGAAATTGACGGTGCGGCCCTTGTTGTCGGTGAGTCGGCCGTCATCAAGCACTTGCAGCAGCACATTGAATACATCGGGGTGTGCTTTCTCGATCTCGTCGAAGAGCACCACCGAGTAGGGCTTGCGGCGCACGGCCTCGGTGAGTTGTCCGCCCTCGTCGTAACCTACATAGCCTGGAGGCGAACCGATGAGTCGGGTGACGCTGAATTTCTCTTGATACTCGCTCATGTCGATACGGGTCATCATGTTCTCATCATTAAACAGGTAGTCGGCCAGTGCCTTGGCAAGTTCGGTCTTGCCCACACCTGTGGTTCCCATGAAGATGAACGAGCCGATGGGTCGGCGCGGGTCGTTCAGGCCGGCACGGCTGCGGCGCACAGCGTCGCTGATGGCAACGATGGCCTCGTCCTGACCGATGACGCGCTTGTGCAGTTCCTCTTCGAGGTGCAACAGCTTGTCCTTCTCGGTCTGCAGCATCTTGGTCACAGGGATGCCGGTCCAGCGCGAAACCACCTCGGCAATGTCGTCGCTGTCCACCTCTTCCTTGATGAGGGCCTTGTCGCCTTGCATGGTCTTGAGCTGTTCCTGAATGTTGCTGTTCTCATCCTCTTTTTGCTTGATGAGCGAGTAGCGGATCTCGGCCACACGGGCGTAGTCGCCGTTGCGCTCGGCACGCTCGGCCTCAAAATTGAGTTGCTCGATGTCGATCTTGTTCTGCTGAATTTTGCCAATCAGCTCTTTCTCGCTCTTCCACTTGGCGGTGTAGTCGCGCTCCTTGTAACGGAGTTCGGCAATCTCCTTCTCAAGCTCGGCAATGTGCTGTGCGTCGCCATCGCGCTTGATGGCCTCGCGCTCAATCTCGAGTTGCGAAATCTTGCGAGAAATTTCGTCGAGCCCCTGAGGCACCGAGTCCATCTCGATGCGCAGTTTGGCGGCAGCCTCGTCGACCAGGTCAATGGCCTTGTCGGGCAGGAAACGGTCGCTGATGTAGCGCTGGCTCAGCTGCACGGCTGCGATGATGGCCTCGTCCTTGATGCGCACCTGGTGATGATTTTCATATTTCTCTTTCAGGCCACGCATGATGGCGATTGCACTCTCCTCGTCGGGCTCGTCGACCATCACAATCTGGAAGCGGCGTTCCAGAGCCTTGTCCTTCTCGAAGTACTTCTGGTACTCGTCGAGGGTGGTGGCACCGATGCTGCGCAGTTCGCCACGCGCAAGGGCGGGTTTCAGGATGTTGGCGGCATCCATGGCGCCACTGCTCTTGCCGGCACCCACCAGGGTGTGAATCTCGTCGATGAAGAGGATGATCTCGCCATTCGACTTGGTGATTTCGTTGATCACGGCCTTGAGTCGTTCCTCAAATTCGCCCTGATACTTGGCACCTGCGATAAGGGCGCCCATATCGAGCGAGAACACTTGTTTCTGTCGCAGGTTCTCGGGCACGTCGCCACGCACAATGCGTTGGGCTAGTCCTTCCACAATGGCAGTCTTGCCGGTACCCGGCTCGCCAATGAGGATGGGGTTGTTCTTGGTGCGGCGGCTCAAAATCTGCAGCACGCGGCGAATTTCGTCGTCACGGCCAATCACCGGGTCGAGTTTGCCCTGGCGGGCGCGCTCGTTGAGGTTGATGGCATACTTCGAGAGGGCGTTGTACTGCTCCTCGGCCTCCTGACCAGTGGCTTTCTTGCCCTGGCGCAGTTCGGCGATGGCGGCACTGAGGTCCTTCTCGGTAGCACCGGCACTCTTGAGTATCGATGCGATAGGAGAGGGGGCCATGAAAAGTCCCATGAGCAGCGCCTCGACGGTCACATACTGGTCACCGTTCTTTTGCGCATAATCACTTGCCTTGTCGAGCACTTTGGCGGCATCACCGCTCAAGTAAGGGTCACCTCCGCTCACCTTGGGCAGTTTAGCCAGTTCTTCCTCCAGAGGGCGTTCAATCATTGCCGGAGCAATGTCGAGTTTCTGGAAGATGAATTTCACCACCGATTCTCCTTCGGTGAGCAAGGCTTTCATGAGGTGAGCCGGCTCGAGGGCCTGGTTCTGATTGCGTCGTGCAATCTCAATTGCTTTTTGCACAATCTCTTGTGCTTTGATCGTATAGTTGTTGAAGTTCATAGTTATAATTCCGTCCCGATTTCTAAGCGCAGAGCCACAATCGTGTGGGGTGTGCATTTCGGGTTGCTCCTTTCTACATTTTCATTCATGCAACTGATATGCCAATGCGCTTTTCGCTCAAAACAGGGTGACAATATGTCACTTTTTGTCATTTCTCATGCACATTGATAAACAAAAAAATGACGCAACTCCAGGTTGGGGGAGTTGCGCCATTATGCTGAGTTGAACCCGTATAGGGATCGAATGTTTAGAGCTTGGTGAGCGTGATGACAAAGGTAGCGATGGAGATGAGCGTACCCACGGCACTCATACCCAGACTCAGACCCGGAGGAACGCTCCATGACGAACGTGCACGTGAGGCATTGGGCTCAACGTAGATGATGTCGTTCTGCTGCAGGTTGAAGTGCGGCGAGACGAGAATGTTCTTGTCGAGCAGGTTCACGCGGTTCACGGTGCGGCTGCCGTCGGCATTGGTGTGGATTACCATCACGTTGTCGCGGCGGCCCTGAATGTTGAGGTCACCAGCCTGTGCAATGGCTTCGAGCACATTCATGCGGCCGTTGGCAGCCTTGAGCATACCGGGGCTCTTCACCTCGCCCAGCACATACACGTGGAAGTTCTTGAATCGAACTTCGACATTGGGTTTCTCGGTGAGGTAACGGGGGTAGATGAGCGAAGCAATGTGGTTCTGCACGGCACTCTGTGTCATGCCGCCAATGTGCAACTGACCCAGCATCGGGAAGTCGATGTAGCCATTGTTGTCGACCAGATAGTAGTAGATGGAGTTTTCCTGGTCGTTGGTGTTCATGGTGGGCGTGGTGGCCAAATACTCCGTCTTGTTAAATGGTTTTACTGCCTCGGCATTGAGACTACCCACATTGATTTGCAGGATGTCGCCTGGCATGATAACGGGGTCAACCGCTTTGGCGGTGGCATTGAGCACTTCAGCGGGAAGCTGGTCGGCATCTTGCATGTAGGCGATGTTCTTGGGTGTAGAGCACCCTGCTAAGATGATGATGGCAAGAGTCATCAAAGAATACACATATTTTTTCATAGAGTTTGGATGTTTTGGTTTTCTTCTGCTACAAAGTTAATCATTTTTGAGTCACGATTTGCATTTTTTATGAAAAAGGTGAGTTTTTCATCGCTTTTTTTGTGAAAACGTGGCTTTTTAGTGTGTTTTTCTCCTTATTTTATGATGCCTGTTTCACTATGTTAGTCTTATTGATTTTGAGAGGGTCTCAGATAAATCTGAAAATTTGTTAAATCAATTGTTGTTTAGTGTTTAATCCAAATAAAATCAGTAATTTCGTGTGGATTTTCAGAGACCCTCGTGTAAGAGGGCCTTAATGTGTATTGATTTTTATACATAAACAACTAATAACTAATAACTTAATAATTATTTTTTTGTGAAAACCTTGAATTTTGAAGATCTAATCCAATTCAGGAAGAAAGCTCAGGCGAATCTTGAAGTTCGCGAATTGAGCTACGCTGCTGTGAGCGACAAGGCTTGCGGTCTTGCTGTGGGTACTGAGCACATTCAGCTTCTTTGCTGTGGTGGTACCGGTTGTAAGGCCTCGAGCAGTGCAAAAATCGTCGAGAACCTCAAGGCTGCCATTGAAGCCAATGGTATAGCCGACAAGGCCGAAGTGATTGTGACCGGCTGTTTCGGTTTCTGCGAGAAAGGCCCTATCGTGAATGTGATTCCCGATAACACTTTCTACACCCAGGTGAAACCCGAAGATGCCGAGGAGATTGTGAAGGAGCACGTGATTGGTGGTCGTCGTGTGGAGCGTCTGCTCTATGTTGACCCCAAGACCAATGCTCATGTGAGCGACTCCAAGCACATGGACTTCTATCGCAAGCAAAAGCGTGTGGCGCTGCGTAACTGCGGCTTCATCGATCCTGAAAACATTGCCGACTACATTGCCCGTGACGGCTATGCCGCACTGTCGAATGCACTCCAGAACCAGACTCCCGAACAGGTGATTGACGAAATCAAGAAGTCGGGTCTGCGTGGTCGTGGTGGCGCAGGCTTCCCTACCGGCATGAAGTGGGGCTTTGCCCGTGGCTATCAGGCCGAACACAAATATGTGGTGTGTAATGCCGACGAGGGTGACCCCGGTGCATTCATGGACCGCTCCATCATGGAGGGTGACCCCCATTCAGTAATCGAGGCCATGGCCATTTGCGGCTATTGCATTGGCGCTGACCAGGGCTTGATTTACATCCGTGCCGAGTATCCTCTGGCAGTGAACCGTCTGCGCATCGCCATCGAGCAGGCTCGCGAATATGGCATGCTGGGCAAGAACATCATGGGTAGCGACTTCAGCTTCGATGTC
>JAEEVB010000266.1 GCA_016287065.1 Muribaculaceae bacterium | reverse complement strand
TGGGGAATCTACGGTTCGGTGGGGGCGCAAGTCTGGCAAGCCGGCGAACGCCACCTCGACGCCTTTGTCACGGCTGCTTATGCCCCGCGCAAAGAGGGCCTGGTGACGACAAGCGTGGCAATGGGGGCGACCTACACCTCGCTGTTCTCTAAATCGGGCAAAGACTGCCTGGGACTGGGGCTTAGCATGGCCGACCCCGTAGGAAAGACCTGGGAAACAGCGGCCGAGATGAACTATCGCTACCAGTTCAACGACCACCTCGCCCTGATGCCCGACCTGCAATGGATCATCAATCCGGCAGGCACCGAGGGGGCGAAGAACGCCCTGGTGGGCTCGCTGCGGCTGGGCTTTGAATTTTGAAAATTTTATAGACAATGACCACATATATCAGAAAACTTGACAACGAGCCCATAGGCAACACCGTGAAGGTGGTGCGCGTGAACGGCGACGGCGCCTTTCGCCAGCGCCTGCTCGAGATGGGCTTCGTGAAGGGCGCCGAAGTGACGGTGATCAAGAATGCACCGCTGCTCGACCCTGTCGAATACCGCATTTTGGGCTCGCATATCTCGCTCAGGCACAGCGAAGCAGCACAAATCGATGTGACCGACCTCGACCAGGAGATTGAGACCAATGGCGACCTGCAATACATGGGCACCACCGACACCACCATAGGCGAACAGGACCCCATGGCCGACAATGTGCTGCGCGTGGCGCTTGTGGGCAACCCTAACTGCGGCAAGACGTCGCTGTTCAACTTCGCCACAGGTGCCAAAGAGAAGGTGGGCAACTATGGCGGCGTGACCGTTGACTGCAAGGAAGGCGAGTTTACAATAAATGGCAAAAAGGTACAGTTGGTGGACCTTCCGGGCACCTACTCGCTCACCGAGTACTCGCCCGAGGAGATGTATGTGCGCACCTATCTGCGCGACAATCACCCCGACGCCATCCTCAACATAGTGGATGCCGGCAACCTGGAGCGCAACATGTATCTCACCACTCAGCTCATGGACATGAACATCCCTTTGGTCATTGCCCTGAACATGTGGGACGAGTTTGAGAAAAGCGGCGACACCCTTGATGTGGAAGCCATGAGCCGCCTGCTGGGCGCCCGCATCATCCCCGTAACGGCCCGCGACGGCAAAGGCGTGAAAGATGTGCTCAAGGCCTCGCTCGAAGCCATCGAAGAGTCGGAACACACCACCACCCACAAGAATGTGAACTATGGCACCGTGATAGAGGAAGCGATTGCCGAAATCGGACAACTTGCTCCTGAATTGAACCGCTACACGCTGCTCAAAATTATAGAAAATGACAAGCATGCTCTGGCCCTGACCGAGAATTCGGCGCATCACGACGCCATCAAGGAAAAGGCCGAGAAGCTGCGCAAAAGCATCGAAAAAGAGTATAACGACGACATCACCAGCATCATCTCGGATGTGAAATACGGCTTTGTGCGCGGCGCCCTTGCCGAGGTACTGACGCAGAACCGCAAGACCGACAAGTCGAAACTGGGCTATGCCATGGACGTGGTGCTCACCAACCGCTGGCTGGGCCTGCCCATCCTGTTCGGGCTCATGTGGCTCATGTTCCAGGCCACCTTCACGCTGGGTGCCTATCCGCAGGAGTGGATCGAGCAAGGCGTGGAATGGTTTGGCTCGTGGGTGGGCGACATCATGCCCGACGGCATCTTGCGCGACCTGGTGGTCGACGGCATCATTGCCGGTGTGGGTGGGGTGCTTGTGTTCCTGCCTAACATCTTGATACTCTTCTTCTTCATATCGATTCTGGAAGACAGCGGCTACATGGCACGCGCGGCGTTTATCGTCGACCGCATCATGCACCGCATAGGGTTGCACGGCAAGTCGTTCATCCCCTACCTGATAGGCTTCGGGTGTGGCGTTCCCGCCATCATGGCCACACGCACACTCGAGAACCGGCGCGACCGCATTATCACCATTCTCACGATCCCCTTCATGTCGTGTTCGGCTCGACTGCCGCTCTACCTGTTGCTCGTCTCGGCCTTCTTCACTGCACACCAGGGACTTATACTGATGAGCATCTACCTGGTGGGTATCGTGGTTGCCGCTCTCACCGCTATCTTGCTGAGCCGCACGCTCATGAAGCGCGACAAGACACAGTTTGTGATGGAACTGCCGCCCTACCGCATGCCCACAGCGCGCAACGCCACGCTGCACATGTGGAGCAAAGGCTCGCAATACCTGCGCAAGATGGCCACAGTGATTCTCGCCGCCTCTATCATCGTATGGGCATTGGGCTACTTCCCGCGGCATGAGGGCCAGTCGAAACAGCAGCAAATCGAGAACTCCTACATGGGCCAGATGGGCAAAGCCATCGAACCCGCAGTGGCTCCGCTGGGCTTTAACTGGCAGATGGGCGTGAGCGTGCTCACAGGCGCTGCTGCCAAGGAGATTGTGGTATCGTCGATGGGCGTGCTCTACACCGGTGAAGAGGCCGATGAGGAATCGGCTCCGCTCAAGGAGAAACTGCAATCGGTGACCGACGCCAGCGGCAACAAGGTGTTCAACCCCATCGTGGCCTACTCGTTCATGCTCTTTGTGCTGCTCTACTTCCCGTGCATCGCCGCCCTGGTGGCAGTGCGTCGTGAAGCAGGAACCAAGTGGATGCTGTTCGAGATATTCTACACCACCGCAGTGGCCTGGCTCATCTCGTTTGTATTCTACCAAATAGCCAATCTAATTGCATAGTTGCCGAGATTTGACAAACAGCTTCAAGGCAATACCTCAAAACCCCATTGAAATGCAAACCGCCATTGTCATAGTGATTGTCGCTGCCGCCCTGCTGTTCATGGCAAGGCGCATGTGGCGGCAGTGGAAAGGCGGCAACTCATGCGGCTGCGGCTGCTCGGGTGACGAGGGCAAAGGAGAAGGTTGCTCATGCGACAAAGGGCAGCACAAGGCTGGTAACGGTTGCCTCGACTGCCCCCTGCAAGGCAAATGCAACCATTGCCATTAATAGACAAAACACAAAATATAGCAATGGGCGCGCGATGGCCAACTCGCACGCCCATTGTTGTGTTTACAAATGCAAATGGCACTATTTGTCGATTCTTATCTTATTGTTGCGGTAAGGAACAAGACGCCCATAGATGGTCACCCTAGCCCGTCCCATGGTAGGACTCACGTCGACCATTACACGGTCGCTGTCCTTG
>JAEEVB010000265.1 GCA_016287065.1 Muribaculaceae bacterium | reverse complement strand
TCTGTGCTTTCATGATGAAATCGTTATTATTATACATCCTGCCCTTCGTGATGCTGGCCATGTCATGTAATAGCAGGCAACAGGCTTCACAGGGTGTGACTCGGGAGCAACTGGTGTTCCCAGTAGGTGACAAGATTGAGAATCCCGCATTCACGGGAGAGGCGTTCCTGAGGCCTATGATCACGTTGGATTCGGTATTCAACTTCCCGCAGACCAACACGGTGACGTTTGCTCCGGGGGCACACAGCAGTTGGCATCGTCATGGCGGAATGGTCGTGCTGGTGACCGATGGCGTGGGACTCTATCAGGAAGAAGGCAAGCCCGCACAAGTGTTGCGCAAGGGGGATGTACTGCAGATTCCCGCTGGTGTGCGACACTGGCATGGCGCGACAAAGGACAGCTGGTTCTCCCAAATTGTCATATACGATACGGCGTGGCTGCCAAGTCAGGATTTCTCACACGAGGACAATACCGTTGCCGACGAGTACTACAATTCGCTGGTGATGCAGGAATATAGTCATCCCAACTCGATTGACGGCTTGATGTTTGCCGCTCCTGACTCGACGATGAATCTGCCCACATTTAATGGGCCTATCCGTTTGGCCAACACAGTGGAGGAAGGGAATGTGGCCGGATGCCCGGGGTTGCACTACGTCGTGTTTGAGCCTGGAGTCATCAACGCTTGGCACACCCATGCCGGCGGCCAGGTGCTGATCGTTACCGACGGCGTTGGTTACCATCAAATCGAGGGCCAGCCTGTCGAGGTGCTCCATCCTGGCGATGTGGCCATGTGCCCCCCTGGGGTAAAGCACTGGCATGGTGCTGCGCCCAATAGCCGTTTTGCACACTTGGCGGCGAACACCAACCCCGATAAGCCCGGTGTGGAGTGGTTTGGGATATTGAGCAAAGAAGAATACGACAAATTGCCAAAAGAATAACAAAATACCACATAATAATATGAAACAGAGAATATTAGGCAGAGACCTGCAAGTCTCGGCATTAGGCTTGGGCTGCATGGGCATGAGTCACGGCTATGGTGATGCGCGTGACAAGAAGGAGATGATAGCGTTGATCCGCAAGGCCCACGACCAGTTGGGAGTGACCTTCTTTGACACGGCAGAATGTTATGGGCCTTTCACCAACGAGGAACTGGTGGGTGAAGCCCTGCAGCCCATACGCAACGAGGTGAAAATCGCAACCAAGTTTGGCATTACCTTGCGAGACTTCAAACAGACACTCGACAGTAGCGCCGCAACCATCCGAGCCTCGGTCGAGGGCTCGCTGAGGCGATTGCGCACCGACCACATCGACCTCTATTATCAGCATCGTGTCGATAAAGGCACGGCACCCGAGGAAGTGGCTGAAACCATCGCACAGTTGATCAAGGAGGGCAAGGTACTCCACTGGGGTATGTCGGAGGCCGGTGCGGATACCATCCGCAGGGCGCATAAGGTTTGCCCGTTGACAGCGGTTCAGAGTGAATACTCGATGTTCTGGCAGTTGCCTGAGCGCGAGATAATCCCCACGCTTGAGGAACTGGGCATTGGCCTCGTACCGTTCTCGCCGCTGGGCAAGGGATTCCTGACGGGAGCAGTGAAGCGCGGACAGACCTTTGCCGCCAATGACTTCCGTTCCAAAGTGCCACGCTTCGAGCAAGAGAACATCGACAAGAACATGGTGCTGGTGGATTTCTTGAGCGAAATTGCTCAGCGCAAGGGCTGTACTCCAGCTCAGGTTGCCCTCTCATGGGTCATGGCACAGAAACCCTGGATCGTCGCCATTCCTGGCAGCACATCGTGGGGTCACCTGACTGAGAACTTTGCTGCAGCCGAAGTCACCTATACCGACGAGGAAATGCGCGACATTAATGAGAGACTCTCACAGATTACACTCGCTGGCCATCGGTACAATGCCGACAGCCAGAAGAATATTGACAGTGGATATTGAAAAATGAATATTCATGAACAGATTTGATTATCATTTTCCCGTCCGCATCCATTTCGGACAGGGATGCTTCGAGGACTCGCTGAAGCAGGAGTTGCAGAAATATGGAAAGAATGTTATGCTGGCCTACGGTGGCGGCTCTATCAAGCGCACAGGACTCTATGACCGACTCGTGACCATCTTGCACGAGGCGGGCAAAACGGTGACGGACTTCGGCGGCATCATGCCCAACCCAACGTTGAAAAAGGTGCAGGAGGGGCAGCAATTGGCACGTGAGATTAAGGCTGACCTCATCCTTGCCGTCGGTGGCGGATCAGTCTCGGACTGCTGCAAGATTGTAGCAACGGGAGATGCCCCGATCCCTCTTGGTGTGGTCGTGACTGCCAGCGGCACTGGCTCGGAACAGAATAATGGAGCTGTGATCACCGATGAAGAGAAGAAAGTGAAAGGTGCCATGTGGGGCGTGTTTGCCGACTTTGCCATCCTTGATGCAGACCTGACCAAGACCGTGCCGATGAAGCAGGTCATCAGCGGAGCGTTTGATACGCTGAGCCATTGCATGGAAACCTACTTTGGCCGCCCTGATGAGGTGACCCTCAGCGACGAGATCAATGAGGCCGTCCAGCGTAATACCATCCGCAATCTGCGGCGCATCGCACAGGATCCCGACGATGATTTTGCCCGGAGCGAACTGATGTGGGCTTCGGCAATGGGCGAAAACGGCATCCTCAAACTCGGCAAGGTGACCGACTTCCAGTGCCACATGATAGAGCACCAACTGGGTGCCTACACCGATTGTAACCACGGCCAGGGCCTTGCAGTGCTGCATCCCACATTTTATCGTCACATCTATCACAGTGCCGAGAAAAAGTTTGACCGCTGGGCACAAGAAGTCTGGCTTGTGCAGCATGCTCAGCAAGCAATTGATGCCCTCGAGGATCTCATCAATGAAGTGGGCTTGCCCACCACCCTTGCCGACATGGGTATCACGCTTGCCGACGACACCATCAAGGCTATCGCAGACTCTACCGTCATCACTCCTGGCTGCTGCAAGCGCCTGACTCCCGACGAAATCGAGCAAATCCTCAGAGAATGCTCGTAATCCATGATTAAGTAAAGAAAAAAGCGGCAATTGCCGCTTTTTCATTATAGTGGTATCACTCAACATCCTCAATGAACTCGTGGAAGCTGTACCAGGTGTCATTGTCCTCGTGCTCGGTCAGGTCGTCGTCGAGTGTTTGGTCAATGGCTTCGACGTTGGGCTCTACAGGATG
>JAEEVB010000018.1 GCA_016287065.1 Muribaculaceae bacterium | reverse complement strand
ATGCTATTACCATCGCTCTTCACCTTTTTCCCTCCTATCTTCGCCCACGCAATCATTAATTTAAAAAGAGACTACCATGAAAACACCAAAATTTCCCATTTTTCCCATCCTTCCCACGCTTCCTCTCCATCCCTTCAGATTTCTCCGAGAACTCTGAGACCTCCGAGTAACCAGCGACAATGAAAAAGAACCGGCGTCAGCCGGCTTTGCGTGGCACCTGCTTTGCGAGAGGAAAAAACGTCGTCTTTGCACAAATTTCCCGTTTTTCCCCTTTTTCCCATCGTTCCCACGCTTCCCCTCCATCCCATCAGAGCATCTAGAGCAGCTAGAAAAACTAGAGCGGCTAGAGCATCTAGAGCGCCTAGAACATCTACAACCTTTAACTGAAAACTGAAAACTGAAAACTCAAAACTCAAAACTGAAAACTCTTAACTGAAAACTAATGTGCAATTTCTCACAAAGCGACTCTTAATCTCAATATTTTTTTGTAAGTTTGCATTCTGATTCTACAATTCATTAAATATCATCATTATGAAACATTTTCTTTCAATGACCGCTCTCGTATTGAGCATCCTGTTAGCAGCCTGCAACCCCAACAAGCAGAAAGCCGACAACAATGAATTCAAACTGCCCGAAGTGACCGACATCGCCATGTATCAGGTCAATCCACGCGTGTTCGCACCTCAAAACTCCCTCAACGCTGTGGCCGCACGCATCGACTCCATCAAGGCGCTGGGCGTCAACGTCATCTGGGTTATGCCCATCTACCCCATTGGCGAGGTGAATAGCAAGAACTCGCCCTACTCCATCAAGGACTACAAGGCTGTGGCTCCCGAGTTCGGCACCATCGACGATTTCAAGAACCTGGTGAAAGTGTGCCACGAACACGGCATAGCCATCATTCTCGACTGGGTGGCCAACCACACAGCTTGGGACAATGCCTGGGTGAAAGACCATCCCGACTGGTACACCCACGACAAGAAGGGTGAAATCATCTTCCCCGAGAACACCGACTGGACCGATGTGGCCGACCTCAACTACGATAACCCCGAGATGCGCAAAGCCATGATCGACGCCATGAAGTTCTGGATTACCGAAGTGGGTATCGACGGCTTCCGCTGCGATGTGGCCGACTCTGTGCCCACCGACTTCTGGAAAGATGCCATCACACAACTGCGCAAAGCCGCCGCTCCCCGCAACATCGTGATGCTTGCCGAAGGCAACGACAAGAAGAACTTCGTTGACGGAGGATTCGACATGAACTACGCCTGGGACTTCAAGGATGCCGTTATCGCCACATTCAAGGGCGAGAGCGCCAAGAAACTGCTCGAAACCGACTCGGCCGAATATGCCGGACTGCCCGAAGGCAAAGTGAAACTGCGCTTCACCACCAACCACGACGAAGCCACCAAGGAGTCGCCCGTGGTGCTCTATGGCAACGAGCGCGGCTCGATGGCTGCCTTTGTAGCCACCAGCATGCTGCACGGCGGACTCCTCGTCTACGGTTCGCAGGAAGTGGGCTACGAGAAACCCATCAATTTCTTCCACTATGTGCCC
The DNA here is from genome assembly GCA_016287065.1 of Muribaculaceae bacterium. Taxonomy (GTDB): domain Bacteria; phylum Bacteroidota; class Bacteroidia; order Bacteroidales; family Muribaculaceae; genus Sodaliphilus. Next base: position 14,393 of record JAEEVB010000018.1, on the reverse strand, counting down.
GTGAACTGGATGCAGCGCCCCGAACTCTATCAGGAATATCAGCAGCTCATCAAGGTCTATAACGAGAATGCCGCTTTGCGCAAAGGCAAGATGGCCGATGCCGGCACCAACGACGATGTGCTCCTGTTCACCCGCACCCTCGATGGCGACACCTTTATTCTCGCCGTCAATGTGCACAACAAACTCGTCCAGCTGCCCACCAAAGATCTGGCTGGCACAAATGTCACCGATGTCATAACTGGCAAAGACGAAACGATATCCGATAAAACATCATTGAAGCCTTACGAATATCGCATTTGGAAGAAGAAATGAGCGATATCAACTTGAACGATGAATGAACTCATTGACATACTCGATAGCCAGAACGCATCACTCGTGATTCGCGACGCGCAAGGAACCATCCACACCCTTCATGGGCGTGGCGTGAGCGACTTGCACAATATCTTGCACAACATGCCGCAATGGCTCAACGGCGCCATGGTGGCCGACAAGGTGGTAGGACGCGGAGCGGCGGCCCTCATGATTCTGGGCGGAGTCAAGCAGCTCCACGCTGCACTCATCAGTGAGCAGGCCATCGAGTTTCTCGAAATGGCCAACGTCAAGTTCTCTTACGGCAAACGGGTGCCTGCCATCATCAACCGGGCAGGCACCGGGTTTTGCCCCGTGGAGACGCTCACTGCCAACTGCACCTCTCCGCAAGAGGCGCTGCCACTCATCGATCAGTTCGTGAGTTCGTTAAAATCATCTTCATGTTGAACCTCATTATTTAGTAGTATGTCTATTTTCAACCGTTCCAAACAAACCTCAACGCCACTCTAATACCTATCAACACATAAAATAGCAATAAAGCAGAATGAGATTTTCTTTAAAAGTATTGCAACTATGCTCTTTGATTGGAGCTATATACCTCTGGGGATGTAAACAAACAGAAGCCCCGCATAGCCACATTTGGCTGCGCTGTGAAACGACAAACTGGCAACGGTCGGCCGATTGGGAATTTCAAGATAAAGGCAACGGACGGTATGTCCTTTACCAGAAAGACCTGTTCCTCGACTTTCTGGTCGACGTCAAATCGGCAGGCAAGTGGAATTTCCTCATCTGGGGAGCCAACAGCAACGACAGTATTATCCAGCCCAATGCCACGTATCAATTGGGCCGGACGTTTGGAAAATTCATACAATGTGGCTACAACATCATTCATTGCGACAGTATTGTCCTCATAACAAGCAGCAACAAACGCGATGCCACAATCACACTGCACACGTCGCAACCCGTCCAAGAGTTCACCCTCCTCAACGACACGACTACCAGGCCTGTTACCATCCACCATCGGGAGCTGAATGCCAAGCTCCAAGTGTTGGCTGTGGGCAACAGCCTCTCAGGCTACAACAATCAAGACTCCATGTTCAATGCTATTGCACGCCAAAGCGGTCTAAACGCCACAATGACAAATGGCTGCAAACAAAAAGCATCACTCGAAACCCTGTGGAATCAAAGCATCTGTTCCAACATTAACGAGTCGGCATGGTGGCTCATTTTTTCCCGGTCATGGACACACATTGTGCTACAAGACCTCTCCTTACGACCACTCTATGACCCTGAGGGTTTTGCTGAGTCGGTGCATAAATGGGTGAATTTTATTCGCAATCACACACCCAACCGTGATGCCGACATCATGCTGGTAATGAACTGGCCGAAAGCAATGCTTTGGAAAGATTACACAAAAATACACAAATTCATAGCTCATAATAGCCGAGTGGTGGCAAATCGGGAAGGAATCACTCTGTGTCCCGTGGGCAATGCCTACACATTATTATTTGAAACAGCTGGTTATGATGCGGCAAAAGCTCTCTACATAGATGACCGCCATCCTTCTGTGGCCGCTTCCTATCTGGCAGCATGCATGAAATATGCCCAGATTACCGGCACATCGCCAACCGATATTCACTGGCAACCCATCGAATTTACACCCGATGTGGCAAAGCAGATGCGTCTTCTCGCCGCCCAGGCACTACAGAAAGCGCCTTAAAAAGAGAGTTTTTCAGGTTTTTCAAAAAAATGTGCTTTTAACGCTTGCCAGTTCACAAATCTTTTGTAACTTTGCACCGCTATTTTTAAAACATACTTTTTAATTAATCAAAATTTTCGCAGAATGTACTTAGATTCAGAGAAAAAGAAAGAAATCTTTGGCACCTACGGCGCAAGCAATACTGATACTGGGTCTCCCGAGGCGCAGATAGCATTATTCTCCTACCGTATTGCCCACTTGACCGAACATCTGAAGGTCAACAAGAAAGATTATACTACGCAGCGTGCACTTAAGATGCTTGTTGGTAAGCGTCGTCGTTTGCTCGATTACTTGATTCGCAAAGACATCAACCGTTATCGCGCTATCATCGCCAAGAAAGAACTCGGCATCCGCAAGTAATCTTTCACACACGCAAGTAGTGGTGCCGCTCGTGAGCAGCACACTCTACCCTAAAAAGAATCGCCGCAAGGTCCAAGCCCCGCGGCGATTCTTTTTTCAGTCAAATAGCATCAGCTCCGCCCCAGCCTACTCATCGTTAAACTGCAACTGGTTATAGGCATTCACAATGCGTTGCCAATCCTTAGGCAGGCTTGCCTTGCTGTTGGTGCTCAACTTCACATGACGGTAGTTGCCGTCGTCGCCAGGTTCCTCGTCGGTGGTAATGGTATAGGCCGACTTCACACCATAGGTCCCATATTCACTGGGTTCGGTGATATACACCAGTTGGTCGACCAGTTTCATCTCGGTACCTTCAAACCTGTACCGGGAATAGAACATCGAGCACCACGACGCGCTGCCCTCAAGCAGCAGCGTCTTCGACTGCGGGTCGAGCATCAGCAGGCCGTTCATGCTGTTATCGACCTTCTTAAAACTCTCCTTCTCCACATCCCACAACATCAGTACGCTATAGTTGCGACTCTCGCCGCTGCCAATCAGAATGTCGATATAGCCGTCGAAGTTAGCATCCAGGTAATGTACACGGTTACGCTCGACACCACTCACATCAAGGTCATCATACCACAATATGAGAGAACGGCTCACATACACTTTTGCACGCATGCTGCCATCTTCGTTATCATAGACAAAGGTGCTCACTTGCGGTGCCTTCACAGGACAATCCTTGAGGGTGATGAAGCCCATCTCGTTAGGCTTGATCACAGGGGCTGCCACATCACTCTTTTCAACAGCCATCACACTCATGGCGCACAGCAGCAACATCATCAAAACAGCTATCTTTTTCATATCATTTGTAAATTAAATGCTATAATCTTAACAAGTTTTGCAAATATAGCGATAAATTATGATAATAACCAATTTTATCTTATACTTTTAGATAAATTAGGTAGCAGTTCGGAAATGATCAAACAAGTTTGACATTTAGCTCACATTGCTCTAATTTTAGATAAATCAGGCGGCACCTCGGCATAAAAAATGAAAAACTCCGTTTCTCATTTTGTTCTGCTCTCGGTTTGCACTAATTTTGCAGTATGAAATGCACGATGAAGCACATAGGCTGGCGACTGACAGCCCTACTGATTGCCTTGCTTTGCACTGCAAATGTCTGGTCGCAGCGGGTTGTCACATTTGAGCAACTCGTTAGCGAGCAAAACACTTTACTGCACGAGGCCGACCTTATTTTTGTGGTCAACCAGGCTGGCAATGCCATCACTCAAAGCACCCAGAACACAGGCAAGTGGCCCATCGACCATGTCGCCATCTTTCATCGCTTGTCTAACGGTTCGCCCTGTGTGATTCAGGCCATCCACCAGGGTGTGTGCATCACGCCGCTCGATTCGCTCCTGGCCGACAACGATGTTTCGGCACTGCTCATAGGGCGCGTGTCGGGCGTTAATGTCAAAGCCACCATCAAAAATAGCTTGTCATTTCTTGGCAAACCATATGACCATTACTTTGCTCCTGGCGATAGCGCCATCTATTGCAGCGAACTGGTCCAGAAGAGTTTTGTTGACGCAAAAGGCCACCTCATTTTCGATCCCATAGCCATGAGTTTCCACAACACCGACGGCAAAATTCTCCCCTACTGGACCGAGCACTACCGCAGCATCGGTTCACGCGTGCCCGAAGGTGCGCCAGGCACCAATCCCGCCGAACTCTCGCGTCGACCACAGGTCAACATTCTTTACATCGTGAAATAACGCCCCTCGACGACAAGCAATCACTACTCTAATGCGCCAGCAATGGGCCAAGTCTCATCATAATTATACATATGGGCATCAGGCTCAACAGGTTGGGCATATTCATCACTACTCTCAATATCAGACTCTTCATACACAAGCTCCTCACTAAGCTCCGAACCACTTAGCTCGATCTTATACCACCACGCCTCACCCATGTGCGCCATAACCTGAAGCACATAGTCTTCTCCACAATAGAATGACGAATGACCAGCACCCGTAGAGTGCATTAATTCCAGCCTTCCAACGCCGTAACGATACACATAGAGCATATAATCGGCTTCGCAAGTGCCGCACTTCACCCATAATTCAGGTATGCCGTCACCTGTTATGTCATACAGGAAATACCCACAGTCACCATAACCATCACCACCCACACTCGAAGCCAGTGATTCAAGCTTCTCGACATAAGCCTCATAAATCTGCTGATTCAAACTCACTTCTTCAGTAACGGCCGACGCTTCCTCGGTTTGATAAATGGGAGTTTCTGATGCACTGTATTCGGGTTCGTAAGTGTTACTATGGCTTTCGCTGCTGTTAATTTGATGATTTACGAGAAACACCACAGCAATGCCTAATGCCAGCAACACGAGAAATACCATAAGTTTATTAGACGACGAAGAAGATGATGGGGCATCGTTCACATGAGTCGCAACGCTGGAGGAGGCAGGAGTTTGCTGCACATCGGGCGGTGGAGGGGGCACAAGCACATTAGGAGGTATAGGATAGACACTCACTACCTCCACTCCTTCATTAGGCTCAATGGGAGTGGTTGAATCAGCAGGTGCGACAAAGCCACCCTGACCATGAGGAACATCCAATTCAACAATCTCTGATTCAGTATTATTATCATAAGAACCTTCACCTTCTTGTTCAACCACGACTTCAAGTGATTCTTCATCAACTTTTTCTTCAAGGACAACCACTTCTAGCCCCTGTTCACCTCCCGGCCCGAGAGTAGAATCCCCCGCAAATTCAGACCCAGGAGTCACCATAATTTCAGGATCGGGGTTGACTTCATGGCCCAGTTCCATTTCCTCGGAGACAGGCTCTGAATCAGTTTCAGCTTGTGATTCCTGCTCCTTGACGACAGAGTCGAAAGCAGTTTCAGGATGGGGTTCCACTACCTCGACCACCGGGGCAGGTTCTGGAATCACAATTGGCTCGGCTGTGATATCAATGCCATCACAGATGATCTCGCTATCGGAATCGATTAGCAACGTTGCCCTATGCTGGGCATAAGCAGGCTGGAACAAACAGCGACTGTCGAGCAACTGGTCAAGCGTTTCATCATTCCATTCCTCAATGCGACAAGCAATCGTCTTGCTATGTTGAGGCTGAAAATCTGGTATAAAATCCTTGTCGGGATACTCGGTGGCAAAAAGGCGGTCGAGTGCAGCCGTATCGAGCACAGCGCCTTGCAAGTGCTTGCGCACCTCGAAGACCAAGCGACTCATAGCATTGCCACCAACCGACAAATTTTCAGGTACAAAGATACTTGCAGCTATACATAAACCATTAAATCCCTGCTTGAGCAGATGAACAAATCCCACATAGCAACCGCCCGAATCGTGCGAGAGTATAATCAGGCCGTCACCTTCATCGATGTTATCCAGGGTAAGCAAGCAAGCATTGAAATCGACCGTGTGCAACTCCCAGTCGTGATTGGGGTTTGCCACATAGGCCTCCCTGCCATTGTTTGTTATTCTCAGCCCAAGCTTGTTCATGATCACCCTGCCAATATTACGACCCAAGAATTGCCGTGTATCGACAATTTCTCTTTATTCCCACTCAATAGTTGCAGGTGGTTTTGATGAGATATCGTAGCACACGCGGTTCACGCCGCGCACCTTGTTGATAATCTCATTGCTCACCTTGGCCATAAAATCGTAGGGCAAATGCGCCCAGTCGGCAGTCATTGCATCGGTACTTGTTACCGCACGCAATGCCACAGGATGCTCATAAGTGCGCTCATCACCCATCACGCCCACGCTGCGCACTGTGCTCAACAAGATGGCACCAGCTTGCCAAATTTTGTCATAAAGCACCTCTCCATCGGGGCATATATAGTTCAGCATCGCTTCGATATAGATATCGTCGGCCTCCTGCAGAATGTGTACCTTCTCGGGCGTGATGTCGCCCAGAATGCGAACAGCCAAGCCCGGTCCAGGGAAAGGATGACGCTTGATGAGGCGCTCAGGCATGCCCATTTCGCGGCCCACACGGCGCACCTCGTCTTTGAAAAGCCACTGGAGGGGTTCGCACAGTTTGAGATGCATCTCTTCGGGCAATCCGCCAACATTATGATGGCTTTTGATGACTTTACCTGTAATGTTCAGGCTCTCGATGCGATCGGGATAAATAGTGCCCTGTGCCAACCAGCGGGCATCCTGAATCTTGCGGGCCTCGGCATTGAATACTTCCACAAAGTCGCGGCCTATGATCTTGCGTTTTTGTTCAGGATCGGTCACCCCGGCCAGGTCGGCAAAGAACTTGGCGCTAGCATCTACGCCTATCACGTTCAATCCAAGGCCCTTATAAGCATCCATCACCTTTTGGAACTCATTCTTGCGTAGCATGCCATGGTCCACAAAGATGCAGGTGAGGCGGTCGCCAATGGCTCGGTTGAGCAAGGTGGCACACACGCTCGAGTCAACACCGCCCGAGAGCCCCAGAATCACCCGGTCATTGCCCAGTTGCTCCCGCAGCTGCTGCACCGTCGACTCTACAAACGAAGCCGCACTCCATTCCTGGCGACTGCCGCAAATGTCCACCACAAAGTTTTTGAGCAGCAATGTGCCCTGCTCGGTGTGAAACACCTCGGGGTGGAACTGTACAGCCCATACAGGCTGACTTGTGCTGGCATAGGCAGCATAGCGCACATTTGCAGTCGAGGCAATCACTTTGCAGTCGGCTGGAATAGCGGTGATGGTATCACCATGGCTCATCCACACCTGCGAGCGCTCGTTAAAGCCCTTGAACAAGGGGTTATTGGTATCGACCCACTCCAAGTGGGCACGTCCATACTCGCGGCTATCGGCACGCTCAACGCAACCTCCACAAGTGTGAGAGATGAATTGTGCACCATAGCAGATGCCCAGCACAGGCACCTTGCCAACAAACTGGTCCAGAAGCACTTTAAAGGCATCAGGATCGTGTACCGAGAAAGGCGAACCCGAAAGAATCACACCAATGACCGAGGGGTCGCCAACCGGGAACTTGTTGTAAGGCAGAATTTCACAGAAAGTGTCGAGCTCACGCACACGGCGGCCAATGAGTTGGGTCGTCTGCGAGCCGAAATCGAGGATGATGATTTTTTGCTGCATGATGATTGTCAAGTTGATTTGTCACTACAAAAATAGTACATTTTTAGCGATTATCATCATAGACACCTCATAAAAATATTCACACTTTCTACCCACGATGACCTGACAACCTTCTATCACACCAGTGATGTAAGATACAACTCAGTCGAAGAGGGAGAGGAAAGAGTCGGGGAATGGAGTTTCAAAGCGCAGGTGTTGGTTTGTCACAGGATGGTAAAAACACAGGCGGAATGCGTGAAGTCCAAGCCTGCCGATAGGATCTGAATAGCTACCATACTTGTGGTCACCCACAATGGGATGCTTCATGACCTGGGCATGAACCCTGATCTGGTTCTTGCGACCAGTGTGCAGATGGAACTCCAGGAGCGAATAATCTTTATTGGCCTTGAGCAACCGCCAATCGGTGCTTGCCCACTTGCCCCCGTTGGGCGTGGGCGAACTCACCACCTTGAGTGTGGGCGTATCTTTGAGCCACGTCTCCATATGACCTTCGGGTTCAGTGACCCTACCATCTACCACAGCCACATAGCGGCGATCGGTAACTATTTCATGCCAATTATCGACAAGAATCTGCTGTGCAGGGATGTTCTTGGCATATACCATGAGGCCCGAAGTGCGGGTATCAAGGCGGTGCACCACATGCGAGGTGCAGTGCTGCCGTGTTTCCATAAGATACTTGTCGAGCAGCATTTTCATGTTCAGGCTATTCTGCCCCACTCCCATCGACAGCACACAAGGCGACTTGTCGACCACGATAATGTCGTAGTCTTCATAGACAATGGAATAGTACTGTTCCTCTTCAAACTCTACACGAGGCGGACGGCGCTTCTTGATATTGACGAGCATGCCCGGCTTCACAAGGAAGTCGTGCCTAGTGACCCTGATGTGATTGACGTGCACACCCCCCAGTGACAAAATTGACTTGGCTTTGGTACGGCTCACGCCATCGAGGCACTTCATCACGAAGGGCAGCAATTCCATCTCCTCCTTAGCCAAGAAAGAGTTGAACTGTTCAGAAGAATGAGGCACATTGGGTTTCATCAGGAGATGTCTATTGTCAGTCAGGAATTCTCAGATAATGTTATCGGTTGGCAATTGCCAATTGCAAATCGTGAGCTACGGTTGTCAAAATTTGGCAATCTGTTTTCTAGCCAAATTTTAGTTGAAAAGACTGCGTTGCGCACAAATTCTATCACAACGCAGTCTTTTTATTATCAAGCACTTGAATATAGCTAATTCAAGTATAGTTTCAAGTTGGCAAATATTATCCTTCAATGAGCGACATACCCTTCTTGAGGGCTTCTTCGTTCATGGGAAGGAGGTGCCAGTGACGTTCGGGGAGCGTCTTCTTCAGACCCTTCAGCACGCTTTCGATAGTCACAATGGGATTCACCTTAAGCATCGAACCAAGCACAATCATGTTAAACGTCTTGCTGTTCTTGAGTTCGATCGAAGCCTCGGTAGCCTCAATGCGATGCACATTGATATCGGTGCGTGTGGGCGGTTTGTGAATGCCATAGCTGTCGTAGATGAGCACGCCGCCAGGTTTCACCTTGCTCTCAAACTTGTCAAGACTCTGCTGGTTGAGTACAACCACAATGTCATAACTGTTGAGCACAGGCGAGCTGATGCGCTCGTCGCTCAAAATCACGGTCACGTTGGCAGTACCACCACGCTGTTCAGGACCATACGAGGGTAACCACGTCACTTCTTTGTCTTCCATCAATCCCGAGTAGGCAAGAATCTTACCCATCGAAATCACACCTTGTCCGCCAAATCCGGCGATTACTATTTCTGCTTTCATCGTTTTAGTCCTTTTTAGCGTCGTTATCTTTCAAATCACCCAACGGGTATTTCTCAAACATATTCTCAACCATCCATTGGTTAGCTTTCTCAGGTGAAAGTTTCCAACCTGTGTTACAGGTACTTACAACCTCAACCACCGAAGTTCCCTTGCCTTCCATACTGTTCATGAAGGCTTTCTTGATAGCGGCTTTAGTCTTGCGTACGTTGGCTGCAGTGTGTACACTCTGACGAGTCACATAACGAGTGCCGTCGAGTTGAGCCAGCAGCGGAGTAATCGACAGAGGATAACCATTGAGGTCGGCACGGCGGCCATAGGGGCAAGTAGCCGTCTTCTGGCCCAGCAGTGTGGTAGGAGCCATCTGGCCACCAGTCATACCGTAGATTGCATTGTTGATGAAGATGATGGCAATGCTCTCACCACGGTTGCAGCTGTGAATCGATTCGCAGGTACCGATAGCAGCAAAGTCACCATCACCCTGATAAGTGAACACCAGTTTGTCGGGCATGAGTCGCTTCACGGCAGTAGCCATAGCAGTAGCACGGCCATGAGCAGCCTCGAGCCAGTCGATGTCGATATAGTTATAGGCAAACACAGCGCAGCCCACAGGCGAAACGCCGATAGCCTTCTCGGCAAGACCCAGTTCTTCAATCACTTCAGACACAAGTTTGTGCACAACACCGTGGCTACAGCCCGGGCAATAGTGCATGTGTACTTCTCTGAGCAACTCGGGTTTTTTGTACACCCGGTTCTCTACTTTAATGATATCATTGTTTTCCATAGGTCCTTTCATTTAATGAGTTCGTTTTTCAATGCATTCAAGATCTCATCGGGAGCAGGCACATTACCACCCAGACGATCGAAGTGAGCCACGGGAACCTTGCATTCCACAGCGAGTTTCACATCTTCGATGAGCTGACCAGCAGCCATTTCAGGAACGAGAATACCCTTCACGTTCTTAGCGGCTTCTTTAATCTCCTTGCTCGGGAAGGGCCACAGTGTGATGGGGCGCACGAGACCCACCTTGATGCCCTCTTCGGCGGCGAGCTCCATCGTCTTCATGGCGATGCGGGCCATACTACCGAATGCAACCATCAGGTAGTCGCAGCCTTCAGTGTTCACCAGTTCGCAGCGAACTTCGTTCTTCTCGATTTCGCGGTAAGTGGCCTGGAAGCGATGGTTGTTCTCCTCCATCTTGTCATCGTCAAGCTCAAGCGAGGTGATGATGTTGGCAGGACGCATGTCCTTGCGGCCCATCACTGCCCACGGGCACTGCTTGCGAATCTCTTCCTCGGTGCGGCGCGGACGCTGCTCAGGCAGCACCACTTTTTCCATCATCTGGCCAATGAGACCATCGGCGAGAATCATCGAAACGCAGCGATATTTGAATGCGAGATCCCATCCCAGAGCCACGAAGTCGGCCATTTCCTGCACACTGGCGGGAGCCAGCACGATGGGATGATAGTCGCCATGACCACCACCCTTGCAAGCCTGGAAGTAGTCGGCCTGTGAGGGGTGAATAGTACCGAGGCCAGGACCGCCACGCATTACGTTAATCACAAGAGCAGGAACTTCACTTGCACACATGTATGACATGCCTTCCTGCATAAGGCTGAAACCGGGGCTAGAAGTAGAAGTAAAGACAGCCTTACCGCACGAAGCTCCAGCATAAACCATGTTGATTGAGGCGACCTCGCTTTCGGCCTGAAGCACAACCATGCCAGTGGTTTCCCAGGGCATTTCCTCTTCAAGTTTCTCGAGCACCTCTGACTGCGGGGTAATAGGATATCCAAAATATCCGTCGGCACCATATCTGATGGCCGCCATGGCCAGTGCCTCGTTCCCCTTCATTAAGGTTACGTTATCGTTCATTTAACTATTGAAAATAAATGGTTTTTGGTTTGTTTTAGTTAATAAAATCACTGCTCCACCTTGCGGTAGACTTCAATACAAGCGTCTGGACACACCAGGGCGCAACTCTGGCATCCTATGCACTTGTCAGGCTGAGCCATGTAGGCATAGTGATAACCACGATCGTTCACTTCTTTGGGTTGTAATGCAAGCACGTCGCAAGGGCAAGCGACAACACACAGGTTGCAGCCTTTGCACCTGACGGTGTTCACTGTTACTGCTCCTCTAATTTTTGCCATGTTAGTAGTTTTAAGTTTATAGATAATTATTAGGGTTTAATATAATAATGCAAATATACTAATTATTGGTCAAATATCGAACACATAATTCAAGAAATCGTGCACTGGTTTGAGAACTTTCAGGTCATCGGCAACCCTCGTCACCCAGTCGTCGCACTCAAAGTAGCTTTCATCCAGTCGATTAACAAGCAAGTACTCCTTCATCTTCAAAAATTGCGCCATCGGGTGATTTTTGTCATAATCCTTAGGCATGGTCTTGAGCGAAGTGCTCTCCCAGCTATAACGGCTGGTGAGTTCGGGATTGTTCACAATCTTCATGAACTCCTCGCCTTCGGCATCGATGAGGCTACGCAGCCGGTCCAGAATAGGTTTCTCGGGCCACCACACACCGCCGCACAGCATCAGGTTGCCAGGCTCGAAGTGCACATAGTAGCTCGACATTAGTGTGTGTCGGCCGCCACGCCCCAGCACGCCTGAGAAGTAGTTCTTGTAGGGATCTTTGTTTTTGCTGAAGCGTATGTCGCGGTAAATCCTGTAAACGCAAGCTTTCACGTTCAGGCCGCGCACGTTCTCGTCGTAGTCACCCACCAGCGAGATAAGGCGCTCCATGTCTTGTTCCCAAGGCTTACGCAGGCTGTCGTACACGTCCTTGTGCGCCTTGAACCAGCTGCGGTCGTTATTCAACTGCAGCTCCTTCAAGAAACTAAGAATATCCAGGATGTTACTCGACGATTTCATGATAGTTTTGTTCATGCAAATTTACTGAATGTCGCGTGCAATTCCAAATTTTCATAGCGAAAAAACAGGAATGAACATGGTGTGGTGTGTGGGAACGGTGAAACTTTTGGGAATGATGGGAATCTTGGGAAATATGGGAAATTTGTTGACTAATTTCATAAACATTTGATTTTAAGAAGTATACCAACCCAGCATTATACCGCGTTCGCTCGGGATTGTACCGAATTCGTGAGAGTTCATACCACAGACGTGGAATCTTGTACCATAAACGTAAAGCGTTAACTTGGTTAGTTTGGTTCATAATGATAAAATTTTAATTATTAAAAAGGTTCACGTGTGGGCGAAGATAAGGGATCGTGAGAGGGAAAGAAATGCTAATAGCATAAACTATAGCAAACGAGAAAACGAGAAAACGAGCAAACGAGAAACAAGGAAACGAGGGGACGAGCTGACAAGAAGGCAACGCTAGTCACCGCACCGTTGCATCACTAGTGATGTTGCAGGCGATACCATCAACGAGCAATTCATAAGCCTTTGACGACAAAAGCACAAACTCCGAAAACGCAAGAAAACCATAAATACATTTCATTCTGTAGTTTTTAACGTAAAAAGAGTTGAACAACACTCCAGATTTTCAACAAGCACAAAAACACTGATTTGTTGATGGAAATCAAAGTGAATAAGGAAAAATGATTATCTTTGTGAAAAAAACGAGAATAAAGACAATGGAAAAAGAAAACAAATATCGAGAACTACTTGAGTTGGTCAAGTCGTATATTGAGGGAGAGAAGTGCGAAATGAGTGTGCTCGCGAATGCCGCCGCCCTACTCCATGAAGCTATGGCGCCGCGCTACTTCTGGACAGGATTCTACGTTGTTAACGGCGAAGAACTGCTGCTGGGCCCATTCCAGGGGCCCGCAGCCTGCTATCGCATACGCCTGGGTCGCGGAGTGTGTGGCACAGCATGGAAGGAAAATCGCACGCTGGTGGTGCCCGATGTTGAAGAATTCCCGGGGCACATTGCGTGCAGTTCACTGTCGCGCAGCGAGATAGTGGTACCGTTATGTGACCGTCAAGGCATAGTGAAAGCCGTGCTCGACATCGACAGCCGCGAACTCGCGGCCTTCGACGACACCGATGCGCAATGGCTCGAGCAGATAGCCGCAGCCATCGCCGAAACATTGTATTAAACCCTCAAAAAATCAGTTGACGAAATCCACCGAAACTCCCATCTGGAAACGGCCGGGATTGAGCGGATAATGTGGTGAAGCAAAATAGTTGTTGCCACCAAAGATCCCTTTGTTGGCATGACTATACATGACATAGAAGCGCGCCTTCTTGAGTTTGAAGTTGGCATAAACGTTCATGAAGGCAAAATTGCCACACTTCACCTCGTGCTGGGTGTGGAACGACATGATAGCAGGGTTATAGGCCGGCGCATAGTAGCTTGTATAGTAGTTACCGTCAATGCCCAGTTGCACATGCAGCACCTTGGCCACCAAGAACTTCAGGTATAGATTAGTATAGACCGAGAATTTTGGCAGGTCGAGCACATCTTGGTTGCTCGATGTCTGATAAGTGAGCTGTGTATCCCAATTGAAAATACCGAAACGAAAGCGTTGGTCAAGCGTGGCGCTAAGCACATGCACCGGCGAACCACACTGCTGGGGCGTTGCTTCAGCGCCAAAATAAACATAGTTCTTGAGCGTTTCATAACCCACATTCACCCGCGTGCCCGAGAAGGGAATGACAAGTTCACCACCCACCCTGAAACGTGTGACCTTGCTGAAGTCGTTTTTCCACGCAAAGTGATTGGATATGAAGTTGCGGAGCAGGTAAGGAGCCTTCTCATTCTTGAAATAGCCGTAACCACGCAGCGTAACAGTATCGCGCCACAGGAACATGCGAGTGGCCACATTGCCATTGATGCTAATGTCGCCCGCCACATCACCTGCCACACCAAACTGGGCCGTGGCATCGTAGGTGAGTATGGAACCTCGCTGCTTGGTGAGCTGACCACCCACCCAAATCAGGTTGTCGGTGTATCGGTGATTCACCGAAACGGGCAGCTCGTCGAGTTCCTCAGGCAATTCCACCTCGCTGCCAGTGACGGAGTCGGTCACCTGGGTATATCGGCGTAATTCATGGGTG
>JAEEVB010000264.1 GCA_016287065.1 Muribaculaceae bacterium | reverse complement strand
GTTTTAATTGTTCATATCTTAGCTGAAGCGGTTCAGGCACCACAACAACACGAGCAATGCAAGCACTATCACAATGAGTGGCACATAGATGCTATTGCTCACCCGCTTCTCAAGCTGCAAGAGCAGGTCATCGAGTTCGTCGATCTCGCCATTGATGCATGACTGCGCTATGGCCATGAGCCGCTTGGGACGTGCCGGAGTGCTGATAAGCGTGTTGAGCAATGCATCGCCATAAGCCTGAATATCGTCGCGCTCGGTGGCTGTGCCACCTGCGGCTGGAATTACCGTGACGTGTTTCATGTCGTCGCTGAACACGAACGACTTGTCACTCAGTACACCTGCATCATTGCTGTAACCTTCACGCAGCGTCTCAATCGCTTCGACTGCTGGCTGCTGCATGAGAGCCACCACCTTGGGGGTCACGGCTCCTTGGGCTATGAGTTGTGCAAGTGTCTTGCTCATAGGCTGCTACCTGAAGAGTATCAGTCTTCTTTAGCCTCGGCAGGCTTATTGGTCGAGCCATCGCCAGAGCGTTTTTTCAGCGTATGGTTCACGAGGTCGTATTGCAGACGTCCGCTGGCGGTGCGAATGTTCAGGATGCCTTTCTCAGAGTTCTCGAAACCAATCTGAGTGGCCTTGCTGCTGCCAGCATACACCACAAAGTTGGAGTCGGTTGCCTTATTGAAGGCATATACCACGCCGTTCTTGCACAAGAACACCACATAGCCGGGGCTATTGATCTTGCTCTGGAAATCCTCTGACTTAAAGAGCGGGTCGCTCTTGTCGTAGCTGGTCACAGCAGTGTGCACTTCCTCGCCACTTTCTAATGCCTCAAGTGCTCCAGCATTGTCGTGCAACCACTTGCGGTCGGCATTGGCCGAGCCTTCAAGTGCTTTCTTGGCTGCCTCTTCCTCGGCAGCCTCTTTCTCGGCATCGAGTTCCTCCTTGGTGGGGATGTGCAGGTAACCAATGCCCTGGGCATACTCCTTGATGCGTGAGTCGAGAATGCCGTTGGTGGCATTGGTGTGGCGGCCTATAATCTGTCGCTGGCCATCGCTCGTGATTACAATCTCACCATCGTAGTTCACCTTCGAGGCAATGTTGCCCGTCTCCACATCTACCAGCGCTATGGTCACGGTACCATTGCCATTCATGCTCTGGGGCAGGTTCAGGAAGGCATAGCAGAAGTATTCCTTGCCATTGATGTTCTTCTGGCTCGGTACCTCGTCGCTACGCATCTCGGCCGGGTCAAACACCAACTTGCGGCCATTGATATACTCTTGCTTGTTGCGCTGAATTTCCCAGCGGCTACCGTTCTTCGTGAGGGTATAGATGCGGTAGAACGAGTTGTTCTCATCGTTCAGGTAGGTCACACCCATAATCTTGTCGCTAGGCTGCCCGTCGCTATTCATCAGTCGCAGGGCATAGGCAATCTTGTCGCCATCGCCCTTCAGGGCATTCTCCTCAAGCGCACGGTTGAAGATATCGGTCGAGTTGTTCATGTTCACCGTGTTCT
Source organism: Muribaculaceae bacterium (assembly GCA_016287065.1). Lineage (GTDB taxonomy): Bacteria > Bacteroidota > Bacteroidia > Bacteroidales > Muribaculaceae > Sodaliphilus. The sequence goes on along the minus strand of JAEEVB010000264.1, from coordinate 1,727 downwards.
CCACATTGGTAGCTTCGGGGGTGCGGTCGGGTTTGCTGTTGCGGAAACAGCGCACCCACACAAACAAGGCGAGGAAGGCTAGGATGCCGCCTAATATCAGGTATTGCTTCCAATTCGAGCCGCTTCCGCCACCCGTTGGCTGAGGCGAGGGGGCCGGAGTGGAATTGGATGCTGGAGCAGCGGCCCTGCGGGGAGCCGTCTCTCGCGTATCGAATTCGATGGGTTGGCGACGAGCCTGGGAAGCCGACTCTTGCACCGAGACCTCCTCGGCCTGTGGCTGCGACGACTTCTTCATCATGTTGCGGCACACAGGGCAAAAGATGGAATCGTCTGGTATCATGCTATGGCAAGCAGGACATTCCACTTCATTTGATATAGGGGTCAAGGGGGCTCCACAATGGTTGCAGAAACGTGAGCCCTCGGGGCACTGATGGCCGCAATTGGGGCAATTAATGAATGACATAGTTCAATCCTTTAACGTTATTTTTGCAAAGATATATAAAAAACTTAATATATTCATTTATCTAGTAGGAAAACTTTTGCTACACCCATCTCGCGACACGTTTCCACTATCTCGTTAATGATTTGGTGAGATGTGTGTACGGCAATGTTCACCTTCTTGCCGGCATTAACCATGTCGGTAATTGTAGGATTACCATTGTAACAGACGCTCGTAGCATGCTCACCATTGTAGCCGGCGGGCGAATAGGTGAGGTCATAAGCCGGCGCAAGTTCCCATTTCCCCTCGCGACAAATGAAAGAAAAATTCTTGGGATGGTCATCTTTATTCTCAGTCACAACATTAAAAACCATGACTCTGAACATCTGTTCTACCTGTGTGGGGTCTTGCGTCAAAAAACCAGTGAGCTGAAGCAACGTTGTATAATCGAGCTTAGGGGTATCTATCGACTCGTTGAGCAGCGCGCCAGCTGTAGCAATATGGAGCCGTTCACCCGTCGATGAGATATCGAATCGGCGCGAGGCAAAATACTTGCCGTTCAAAAGACGATGATCAGGAACTTTTATACCACATCTTAAAGCGGCTTCGTTCAAGTTGAATTCCATCTCGCCCATATCAATGGGGTCATAGGTGTGACGGAATTTCACAATCCACTGTCCTTCATCATCACTAATGCTGCACTTGGGGCGACAACCACCCGAATTGTTACTGTTGAAATACAGCATTTTCTCGCTGCCATTATCTTTCTCATTCAATAATTCAAGTACTTGATTCTGAACAATATCAAGGTGAGGGAGCGGCTGGTAATCAATCTCCAGCAATTGAGGATTGTAGCATAGGGCACCCATACCACGGTTGCCCACGATACCCAACCTCTGCAACGCCGTCAGACGAGTCTCATCTAGGCCCTCCTTCTTGAGTATTCGGGCAAGAAGGTAACGCCCATAACCATCGGGCAGACTATCTTCAAAGATGCCAAAATTGCCCCAAAACGGCATATCAGGGGCAATGAATAAACCCTCCTTCAATGGCAGTTGCAACGGAGATATCGAGAATCCTGTTGAAAGCCATTGACGAGAATACTGAAAGATGCAACGATTTTTTATATCGGGCGATAGGGCCAACGTACCCACCTCTTTACCATGATACGTTACACTAAGTTTATCTGGGGTTTTCTTTAAATGCATTTCTTCCTCGTTTACGGTTTTTGTTTCGGGTTATTTCTAATAGTTCTTCCATCGTCTCATAGATGGGTGCTTGCATCAGC
>JAEEVB010000263.1 GCA_016287065.1 Muribaculaceae bacterium | reverse complement strand
TACCTATTATAAGGATTAGGCGAGATTTCGATGGGCACATTCTCCACCACTTCCAGGCCATAGCTCTCAAGACCCACACGCTTCACAGGATTGTTGGTCATGAGCCGCATCTTCGACACACCCAGCACACGCAGTATGTTGGCACCCACGCCATAGTCGCGTTCATCGGGTTTGAAACCAAGGTGCACATTGGCATCGACAGTGTCATAACCGTTCTCTTGCAGTTTATAGGCTTTAATCTTATTCATGAGACCTATGCCACGCCCTTCCTGATTCATGTAGACGAGCACTCCTTTGCCTGCCTTCTCAATCATCTGCATGGCAAGGTGCAACTGTTCGCCGCACTCGCAACGCATCGAACCGAAGATGTCGCCAGTGGCACACGATGAATGCACACGCACCAATATGGGCTCATCTTTTTCCCACTCACCCTTGATAAGGGCAATGTGCTCCAACCCATTATTAATCTGGCGGAACGGGATGAGTTTGAAGTGACCGTACTGTGTGGGGAGGTCGACCTCTTCGCCCACTTCCACCACCTGCTCGGTCCTCAGACGATAGGCAATGAGGTCCTTGATCGAGATAAGGGGGAATCCGAATTTGTCGGCAACCTTCCTCAACTGAGGCAGACGTGCCATAGTGCCATCAGGATTGATAATCTCAATGAGCGCAGCAGCCGGATAAAGCCCCGCCAGACGGGCAAGGTCGACCGACGCCTCGGTGTGGCCAGCACGAGCCAGCACGCCTTTGTCATTAGCACGAAGCGGATTCACATGACCAGGCCGGCCCAAGTCAGAGGGCTTAAGGTCGGGGTTGGCCAGGGCACGTATGGTTAGCGCACGGTCATGCATCGACACACCTGTCGTGCATCCCTCGAGCAAGTCGATGGTAACAGTGAAGGGAGTCCCCAGCATTGAGGTATTATCCTCCACCTGCATGTTAAGTTCCAGTTCATGGCACCGCTGCGAAGTGATAGGCGCACACAGCACTCCCCTTCCCTCACGCAGCATAAAGTTAACGTGTTCTTCGGTAATCTTCTCGGCGGCAATAATGAAGTCGCCTTCATTTTCACGGTCTTCGTCGTCAACCACTATCACAAAACCGCCTTTGCGAATCTGTTCAATGGCTTCTTCTACTGAGTTTAATTGAATTTCTTGTTTCGAATCCATATTTATGTTATTGTTTCAGTGTTTCATTATTTTTATTTAAAAGCGCTATCAGCTCATCGCTCACCTTGATGGCTGTCGACACATCACGGCGCAGAATCCTTTGATGGCGGGTTCCTATTATATATATAGGTATCGACACGGGCAGCAAGGCAGCTATAGCCACACCAAGATTGTGATAGTTGGTGAGATGATAGGTAAGCAACCGCCGCACCACAGGATAGTCCATCGTCTTGTTGAGCACAATCTTCTCCCGCGAATTGGCAAGATAGTCAACCGCCGTCTCAATCGAATCCGTCAGCGCGTTAAGCCGCTGCTTGTCGTAGCCATACTTGAAATAGTCGAGGAATGACTGCCGCGACGGATAGGCCTGCAAGAACTCGTTGCACTGTGCCTTGACATTCTCGATGTGAGCGATGGCGGTGGCACGGTCGAGCTCGTCGATAATCACCTCCTTCATGGTGAGCGAACGGGTTTGATGTGCACCGAACAGACGGCGGATGAAATTGCGGTAAGTGTCGGGGTTGAACACAGCCGAATCGTTCACTGCCTTGTAGGTGAGGAAAATGCCAAGCGGCAGCAACACTGCCGAACTGAGCCAGATTCCCTGCCACACGGGCCAATGGCCATCGCGGGCAAGTTTGTAGCCCGAGTTGTCGATCATGTAGTAGATGATGAACAAAATGACCGACACAACAACGGGTGTTCCCAGACCACCCTTGCGGATGATGGCACCCAGTGGAGCACCGATAAAGAAGAAGATGAGGCACGCCAGCGACAAGGTGAACTTCTTTTGCAACTCAATCTGGTGTCGCCTCAGCACCTTCCCGTCTTCTTCAGGTATAAACGACTTGAAATTAAGTTCTTGCTGGGCCGATACGGCTATCATGGCTGCTCGCGACGAGTTATTGGCCCGGTCGGTCGCCGACATCGCATCAAAGAGCGAGTCGATGTTGATCGGGGCTTTCATCTGCACAGGCTTCACTGGCACATTCACAAATTTGCCATCGCGGGCCTCCGTGCGATTCGACGGCACGCCCATGACAGGCATCCGCCTCATTTCGCTCGCAAGCACATTGCCGGCCGAGTCGATGCGCAGCTGCAGCGAGTCGATGGAATGTTTCAGTTCGGTGTAATTCTTGCCTATATACTGAGATTTCAAGCCCTCATCGTCGATTTTGGAGAAGGTGGCGTCGTATGGAATGAGTATCTCCTTGTCGTGGAACGACTCGCGACGGTACATATCCTTGCCAAACTGCGAGTTACCGCCCTGCTTCACATCTTCGTACCAGTTGCCACGATACAGTTCCAGCACCAGGTGCATCTGGTCGCTGGTCATGCTCAACTTGCCCGAATCGGCCGCCACAATGCGCGGATAGGACAAACCGCTCGACACATCATAGAGCATGATGTTGTAAAGCATATCGGTCTCTTTGTTCTTCTTCTTCACATACACATTGTAGCCGGGAATCTGACTGTTGATGGCACCCTCCATGATGTCGAGCGTGAGCGATTTCTGGCGTGCCGAAAACAGCAACTGCCACATCTTCACTTGGGTTTGCGGCAACACATCGTTCTGAAAGAAAAATGCCCCGACCGATATGGCCGAAACGAGAATGATGAGCGGTTTCATGGCTCGCGTGAGCGAAATGCCCGAGGCTTTCATGGCGGTGAGCTCCACATGTTCGCCAAGGTTGCCAAAGGTCATGAGCGAAGCCAGCAAAATGGCAAGCGGCAATGCCAGCGGTACCGTGGTGAGAGCGGCATAGAAGAAGAGTTCGCCCAGCACATCAAAGTCCAGACCCTTGCCCACCAAGTCATTAATGTGCTTGAACAGGAACTGCATCATGAGAATAAAAAGGCAAATGAAGAACGTCATCAAAAACTGAGGGATGAAGGTCTTCAGCATGAAAAGATATAGCCTTTTTATCTTGAGCATTTTTGTCGTGCGTTGAAATTTTGCACAAAATTAGCAATAAAACTTGGGTGGAAACACTATTTTTGAAAAAAGTATTGATTTTTCTTGAACTATACGCTTTTTTTTAACTAATTTTTCTTTATAAAAACCATTCCACTAAACACAACC
>JAEEVB010000262.1 GCA_016287065.1 Muribaculaceae bacterium | reverse complement strand
ACTGCCGTTGTGGCGGTAGTGAGGAAGATGGGCACCATACGACGCTTGCCGGCCTCATAGGCGGCCTGTTTCACCGCCTTGTTGTAGCCCTCGCGGTCCACATTCCAGTCGCCATGCTTGGCCACATATTTCGCGATGAGCTCATTGGCATGCTCAAAGATGAGAATCTCGTTGCGCATGATGATGCCCATGAGCGTGATGAGTCCGAATATTGATGTCAATCCCAGTGCACGGTTCATCAGGCCCAGGCCTATGAGTGAACCAGGCACCATCAGGCCCAGTGCCGAAATGCACACCAGCGTGATGCCGAATTTCTTGAAGTTGAACAGCAAGAAGAAGAACACGATGATCATGGCTATAATGATGCCCCATAGGATTTGAGGCAATGCCTCGTCGCCATACTCTATCTCGCCGCCCACCTCGCAGCGAACGCCCTGGGGCAAGGCTATCTCTTGCTGCATGATGCGGGCTATCTCCTTCTCGACGGGAGCCGTGTAGGCACCTTGCACAAACTGTGCCGTGACGGTGATGCAACGCTCGCCACCACGGTGCTGAATGCGGCTCTCGCTCCACATGGGCGACACCTTGGCCACCTGTCGCAAGGGCACCGAACTGCTCTTGCTGCCAATGGCACCACTCAGCAAAGTACCAGGAGTCGACACGCCAATGTCCTGAATGCTCGAGAACGACAAGGGAGCATCATCACTCACCACGATGGGCACATCATGGTTGCCTTCCCAAACTTGCCCCACCTGCAGGTCGCTGGTGCTGGCGCCCAGTGTGAGCTGTGCCGTGGTTCTCGAGATGCCCAGTTGAGCCGAAGCCACCGGGTCGAGCTGCACCTTCACAATGGGATGCGGCTGGAAGAAGTCGGTGTGCACCCACTCCAGTTCGGGCATGGTGCGCATGCGCTCCATCAGGCGCTCTGCCACCACATGCAGCGAGTCGAGATTGTCGCCATAGAAGCGGTATTCCAATTCGTTCACCTCCAGATAATCTAATCGCTTGAACTTCACATAGGCATTGGGATAGGCCTCGCCCAAGAGGGGCTGATACTTCGCCAGCAGGTCGAGCGTGGCCTTGTTCGACTTGGTGTTGACAATGAATTGGGCATAGTTGTCGCCGGCAATCTGGGGTGCATAGGCGTCCATGAATCGGGGCGAAGAGCACCCTATGAAACCGGTGATGCCCACCACGCGCTCGTCTTGCGACAGTGCCTGACGCACCGAGGCGGCAATCTGCTCGGTCTCGGCCAGTCCCTTGCCATCGGGCAAGAAGATTTCAACGGCAAACTGGTCACGGTCGGCATAGGGGAAGAGGCGTATCTTGAGCGTGGGCATAATGAGCGACGACAGCAATATGATCACAATGCCGCCCACAATGGTCACCCACGGCCGGTTGAAGGTGAACTTGAGCACTTTATTGTAAGTGGTCTGCACCCAGCGTGTGATGGCGTTGCCGCCAGTGGTCACCTTGTCGGGCTTGATGATGCGCACTTCCAAGAACGGGATTACAGTGACAGCAAGCAGCAGCGACACCATGAGGTTGATGGTGATGGTCCATGGGAAATCTTTGAGTGCATCCAGGAACACACCCTTCATCGTCCACAGGAAGGGGAAGAATATCACGCAAATGCACAGCGTGGCAAGCATCATGGGCATGAAATATTGCCGTGCCGACTCGATGGCGGCCTTCTTGGGCTCAAAACCTTTACCCAGATACTCCAGATATCCGTCGATGACCACAATGCTGTTGTCCACTATCATTCCCAGCACCACAATGAGCGCCGCCAGTGTCACAATGTTCAGTTCAATGCCCACAAAATACATGATGGCAACCGACACAAAGGTGCTCAACGGAATGGTGATGGCGGCCACAATGGCCGAGCGCAGCGGGAAGAGCACCATCATCACCAGAATGATGATGACCATGGCGATGAGCAGGTCGCGCTAGAAGTCGCGCACACTCAGGCTCACCACCTTGGGCTTGTCGGCAATGCGGGTTACCTTTACATCGTCGGGCAGTTCATTTTGCCTGAATTCTTCCAGCACCTGGTCAATCTCCTCGCCATACTGCACCACATTGTTGCCGGGGGTCATCTCCATCGACAGCAACACACATGCATGGCCATCTTGCTCGATGCGGCTCGAATGAGGCGGATACTCACGCACTACGCGGGCTATGTCGCGCACACGCACCACTTTGCCCGTAGCGGGGTCGAAGTAGATGATCTGGTTGGCTATCTCGTCTTCACTGTTGCTTGTGGGTTCTACATAGATGGGTATCTGCTGCTCGTCGTTGCTGATGCTGCCGCTCAGCGTGGTGAGGCCCTGCGCCTGCAACTGGGTCACAAGCAACTGGTCGCCTATGCCATAGGCCTGAAGGCGCTGGCGATCGATATAGAGGGTGATTTGCTCCTTCTTCTCCCCGAAGGTCTTCACATTGGCAACCGATGGGATGCGACGCAGGCGGTCGCTCAGGTCGTCACTATACTGCTTCAGCTCGCGATAACTGCGCTGACCGCTCTCGATAGCGATAAGCAGGGCCGAAGTGTTGCCAAAGTCGTCGTTCACTACAACGGCGAGCACTCCCGAGGGCAGCTGGAGTTTGAAATTGTTCAATCCATGCTTGATTTTGCTCCACACCTCATCTTTGTTGTTCACATCATCGTTCAGTTTCACCATCACGATGCACATGCCATTCTGCGAGGTGGCAGTAGTCTTCTTGCGGTTCACCTCGCCATAGGTGAACAAGTAACGCTCCAGCGGGCGCGTCACCTGCGTTTCAACATCCTCGGCTGTAGCGCCGGGATACACTGCCACCACCACACCCTGGCGTATGGTGACATGAGGGAATTCATCCTTTGGCATCACATACATGCCATAGATGCCCAGCACAAACAGCACAACTATGATCAGCAGCGATATCGAGTAGTGCTCCAGTGGCCATTTCAGCCAGTTCATTCTGTTTCTCATAGCCTCAATACACCACTTGGGTTCCTTCACTCAGTTTCTGATAACCTTCGGTAACGATGCGGCTGCCGGCGGCTATGCCACTCGTCACGGCGATGAAATTGCCCATCATCGGGCCTACGGTCACCTGGGCGCGGTGTGCCTTGTTGCTGCCATCGACCACCCACACGAAGTTACCGCCATCGGGGCCGCTCTGCACAGCCATCACAGGCACATACACGCTGGCTCGCGAGCTTTGCTGCAAGCCGGGGAAACTCACCCTGGCCACCATGCCGGGCAACAGCTTGTGCTGGGGATTGGCCACAT
>JAEEVB010000017.1 GCA_016287065.1 Muribaculaceae bacterium | reverse complement strand
ACTTATTCGCCACGTTGTTCCTCACAATAGGGTTTTGTGGGTGATACAATGCCGTGTAGGATTCTCTGCCAACCTCATCATAGGCAATAAATCTCCACAGTCCCGATTCTGCAAGGTTGCCGTCTTGGGTAAGAACAATCTTTCCCGTCTTATCGAAACAAACGTTTTCCACGCTTTTCCCGGGCAGTTTTTTTGAAATCAGCTTTTGATGATGATCATATTTGTATATATAAGCTAAAGCTTTCATGTCCTGATCCTCATCGCTGATTAGAACATTGTCATTCTTGTTTAGTAGAATCTGGCATAGCTTAGGTGGTATCACATAGCGAAGTTGGCCGAACGCGTCATAGATATAATACGTTCCTGTCAGGTTGTTATAGCTGTCTGTCTCCATGATCCTCTTGCCCTGTTTGTCGGTAAAAACCATACTGCACTTGCTGTCTTCGTCATAACTCTCCACCATGTCGAGTTCTCCTGCAGCCCATAAACCATCCTTTATGATACCATTAAATGCTATCATGAACCGAGCAACATGCGCAGGACGGGCAACGCCACTGTTCAGCCCGTAAGAATTGCGTTTTCCCTGATGGGAATGCCATGCAGTGCCAGGTTCATGTGTCTCCACAATGCGTGGAGAAGGTGCTGACTCGTACTTGTAGGAAGCAAAAGGCATATTGTCATTATATGGATTCACTGCATTTGACTGTACTGATGATGGAACATCGAGAAATGCTCCGTTTTCCCCACTTATCATGACGTTCCATTTCTTGCTCGGCAGCCCCATGGCATCATACTCCATGAAATCGACAAGGTCCCGGCTGTCTGTCGATGCCTCCTGGAGCACGGTCTGCACCTTTCTGCCAAGGCCATCATAGTATTCGATTGTACCCATGACAGAAATGTTGTTTGAAGACAAGGATGTCGTTGCCGCCGTGAACACGTTGTGCCTGATGTAATTCCTGTCTTCACTTACCTCAGCAGAACAATACTGCCAGCTCAAAACGGAGCCAGCCATCAGCACAAAAAATATATTGACAACTGTTTTCATTCTCTATTGAACAGATGATAGTTATAGGTTTCAATATACTCGCCATTGTCATTCCTTATGCCAGTGAGCCTTCCACTGCTGTCGTACTCATAATACTTGCTGATGCCCGCAGGTGAGGTTTCCTGTATCATTCCCACAAGAGGAGCATATTTATAAGAGGTGACAAGAGCATTTGGAAGCTGACTGCGCAGGGTGTTCATGATGGCATCATTACTGACCGGAAGATTACCTAAATAGTCATTCGTGCAGTTCAAAACCGCTCTCACCTGCTCCAGGGTTGCGCCCTGCAAAATACCAACAATGTGCTGCCCTTCATAACTCCAGAGATATACAGTGGGTTCATGGCCATTGTATGCGCGGAACAGGAGCCTTCCCCTATTGTCATATTCACAATGAGTGGTGTCTCTGCGAATTGGAAGGTAATGAGTTTCCATGATATCGCTTGCCACATACAGGTTGGTCCCCTTCCGGCTATATACATAGGTCTTCTTGTCCCAATTTCCACCTCCTGCCAGACGTTCCACTTCATAAACGGGAGACCAGACGAAGTCACAATCGTTGAAAGTGGGCATCTGCCATATATACTGCATGTTTGTGACAATGGAATCATTCAGATGTCCATTCTCCACTTGCCGTGAAACCTGTCCCAACTCGTTATACTCATAGCGGCGGTAACGTTCGTTGAACAGGCCGGAATAGTACACCCTTTCCGTTTCCTTCATCAGTTTTGGAAGAGAAAGATAATGCTTGTATGTGCACGCCTCAAGGATGGGGTAGTATTTCCCTTGTACCACATTGTAACGGCTTCGGTCAAGGACATTGATATAGAAACCTCTTATGAAATTGGTTGTGTCCATGCTGTAAGTGTATGTGTTGATTTTCAATGGAGCAAAAAGGCTGTCGTATTCCTCGCATTGCAGCAGTAGGCCTCTCGTGTGCTCAAGTGAGGAAAACCTGACAAGGTCCCTGCGTGTATTGTCATACACAGCTGTTGCAGTATTGTCCATATATCCGTTGTCATAGTTGGAGTATTTATAGACTTTCATGCTACCGTTCGGAAACCGCTCCACCACTTCGCTGTAGCCTATGTGGCTGCCGTGAGAATTGGTGCCTCCACTGTGCACGGGATGCATCATGCATGTCATATTAATGGAGCAACTTAAACTGTTCTTGGTGGGACATTGAAGCACATAATTGCTCACATCATATTCAGGGAGTGCCGCCAGTACCCCCGAAGATATTTCACTGTTTCCCATATTGGTCACATAGTCTTTCACATAGAAGTACTCTTTCATGGTCTGTTCATCTCTGGACAGGCCGGTTGCGCTGTTGATGATGCGCCTGATTCGGCATCCACCGACAGGCAGTGAGCAGGAAACAACGGCTGCCTTGGTGCTGTTCAGAACCTTGCTGCATTTATGCGGTTCATATTCCAGCCGTGTATAGCCTCCTGTTGGATATGTGATTTTGTTAAGTGCGCCATAGCCCGCAACCGAGTCAACGGAGTTGCGGTATGTCCATATAAAAGGCGAGTACCACTGGGTAGGGATGTAATAGCCCCAGTGGTCGGTTTTTCTTATGTCATATTGGTTGGGCAGCATATTGCGTCTGTAGTAGCCGAAAGTATAAAGAGAACTGTCCGTGTCTGTAACCCCTATCGCCAGTTCATTCAGTCCCAGTTTTGCAGCAGAATTAGAGCGATAGCGGAAGACACTTTTATGAATCCTTACATTATCATTGTTTTCCACGATGATTGAGTCCAGGACACCTCCATTGTAATAAACAACAGTATCATTTCCATAAATTCCCTTAATGAGATAATAATATTTTTCCAAATCTGTCTGTGTTGACGATAAACCGTGTTCAAGCTGCCCGTGTTCAGACGTGTGGAATGTGATATGGCCATTTGGAAATGTTATGTCAGCCAGATAGGAAGGCGATATTAGTGACCCGACTGGCGTCTGGTAATCTGGAGAATGTGTTGGTACAGGATAATCGTAGTCGCTGTATTGTACACTCCTCTGTGACAAGTCGTACCATGTCTGTGCTGCCAACTTGCCTCTGACATAGTTCAAGACTACTCTTGAACCGTTGGGATAAATGATTTCAGTGAGATGCCATGCCGTGGTTGTCCAGTTGCTCATGTACTGGTTGCTGTAGGGTATGGCATAGTCCACCGCATCCTCAGAATAGCCAAAACGGTAGCGTGTGCCGTCATCAGCGGTGAGCAGAAAGCCCTTAATCACTTTAGTGTGGGTTGAAGCCCTGTTGGATGAAAGCCTGAAAGGCACTGTATCCAGTTTCATGGAATCAACCCTGAGTATCCTTTCACACCTGAATTTCCATGCACCTTCATGATCCATAAAGAAACTGCCGCTGTAACCCATGAAACTGAACTGGAACTCATCGGCATCTACATCGTCTCCCTCAAAAAGGCTCTGAGGATTCTGATTGCTCATATAGCTGTTGATATAGGCCAAAGTTCCCCACGAACTCTTATTCAGATGCGACAAGTTGTAAAAATATCCTCGGGACTTCACTTCATTTTCCGGTCTTCGTACATGATCCTCGTCTGCCGCACCGTTCTGCCTGCGCATGATGCTACCGCCCGCAACGAGGTTCCATCCGGCACCCACCCAGCTTGGATTCTGCTCTATGCGGATTCCAGATGTGTGATAGTTGATGCTTATAGGGAACTTGTGACCATCAACAGTGAATTCATAGATAGGAATTTCAATGTGTGGAGTTCCTGTAAACGGTGAAACGGGAATCTCGCCATATTGACCGAGTGTTGCGGCATTTGGACTGAGGGCATACTGCTCCATATCAAAGAATTGTCCATAATGCACTTGCCACAAGATGGTCAGCAATATTGTTGTTAGGAGCCTATCCTTTTTCATTTTATCTTACGCTTATTTTTTCTGAATAATATCCTTCGCCATTCTTGACATGAAGCACATAGTTGCCTGAGGGAAGCCCTGACGTGGGGATGTCGCCGCTCCATTGCCCACCATCGGCAAAGTGCCCGGTCAGCGAATGCCATACCCTGCCAAGCTGGTCGCTCAGCACAACGGATATCCCGCCATCGCCTGGGGCTGACTCTATCCTGTTGACTGTCACGTGCACTCCATTCGCATCGCAGGTCACGCTCACATTGTCAACCAGCGACATGGAGCCATGACCGCCACCGGTCTGGCCGTTGCCCGCATAAGGTGAACCGAGGCTTTTCTGTGCTCCACGTGGAGATTGAAGCATCAGTTCCTGGTATCTTGGAGAGCAGATAAAAGTGGCATTGGTCTCCTTCACCACGCTGTTCTCGCTCATGTAGCGGTCTGTCCTGTTTTCAACCAGCTCGTACCTGTGACAGGGCGAATACCAGCGGTCAACCGTCTGAATGTGACGGAAATGGGATTCATCATCGTTTGCGAGTGGAAGACTATTGTCCTTGCCCACCCTGATGAAGCTGTCGGTCACCCGGCGTATCCTCACGATGTCCTGAAGCGTGTCGTCAGGCAGTATCAGCGTTCCTGTGCCGAGCTTCCTGATGATGAGGTTTCCTGTGGCCTCCACGGCGTGATTGCCGCTGTAGGAACCTTTATAGTGATAGGGGCTCACGATGCTGTCGCGGGAGAAGGGGAAACCGTCGCCGAAAACAACTGGGGCAACCGAATCGGTCAGATGGAGAAGCGGATGCTCATGACGGCTCCACACGACACTGTCGCCCTTTACCATGAATGTGGACTGGCCGCCATGCTCCATCCTCACAAGCACGGTGTCTCCCAGAACCATCCACTCCATCTCATGGCTCGCACCCGTCTCAATCACACGGCTGAAGTCCCACACGGCAGTGTCCGACGGCATATCCATAAATTCATAGTGCGTCTTCGTCACCCTGTCGCCTTGCAATGGCCAGTGCTCGCCAGTCATCAGCTCGTTTCCGGCACACAACTGCCCACACACAGCAAGCAGCACAATGACCTGAATTGTAGTTATGATGTTTTTATGCATCATCTGTGAATTGGAATTAAAAAATCGTCGAAAAACACCTGAATGAAGACTATATCTTTATACTTGACACGAACAACAAACAGATTTTACAAAAGTATTGAATCTTTTTAAATTATGCAAGCTTTTAATAAAAACACAAAGTTATATGCAAGGTGCGTGAAGAATTGATTTTTTTTGTTGAAGTCTTTTTTGTTCAATAAAAGAATTATGTGTAATTTTGCACACAGATTTGGTGCTGAGCATGATGGCTCAGTGAAAAGGGAATCAGGTGAGAATCCTGAACAGACGGCGCTGCTGTATGTTCCAATCTTGAGCCCTCACCGCTTCACTGCATGGCATCGCCTCGATGCCCGTGGGAAGGAGCGATGAACGAGAATAAGGGCTGGAACGAGTCAGAAGACCTGCCAAATTGGTAAATGAAACCCGGATTTATGCGACTTTTATTGGTCTATATTGTCTCCTTCCTGTCAGTGCTGGGCGTTTGTGCTCAGGACACTACCGATGTGTATCACAGCCGCCTCGACTCCATGCAGTATCTGAGCAACGTCACCATCTTTGCCAAGAAACTCTACCGAGAGGTGATTCCTGCCCAGACACTCAACGGCCGTCAGCTCGAACGCCTTAACAGTCATAGCGTGGCCGACGCCATACGCTACTTTGCCGGTGTCCAGATCAAGGACTACGGCGGGGTAGGGGGCATCAAGACCATCGACATCCGCTCCATGGGCACCAATCATCTGGGTGTGTATTACGACGGCATTCAGCTCGGCAACCCCCAGAACGGACAGATCGACCTGGGCCGATTCTCTCTCGACAACATCGACGAAATTTCAATTTATAACGGCCAGAAGAGCGAAATCTTCCAGCCGGCGCGCGACTTCGGCTCGGCAGGTTCGGTCTATCTGCGCACCCGCCGCCCCAAGTTCGAGGGCGATAAGTGCGACAACCTGAATGTCACCATGCGCATGGGCTCCTTCGGCCTCGCCAATCCCTCGCTCCGTTGGGAGCACCGCTTCACGCAAAACGTGAGCATGCTCATCAACACCGAGTACACCTATGCCACCGGCCAGTATCACTTCCGCTACCGCAAGCGTTTCAGCGATGGGACACCAGCTTGGGACACCACCGCCGTGCGCAAGAACGGCGACCTCAATGCCTGGCGCATCGAGGGTGCTCTTTTCGGCTATCTGCCCGAGGGCAAGTGGAACGCCAAGTTCTACTACTACGACAGCGAGCGAGGCATTCCCGGAGCCATCGTCAACAATGTGTGGTTTAACGCGCAGCGCCAGTGGGACCGCAACTTCTTCCTGCAGGGGTCTTATCAGAATCAGTTCACAAAGCGGTATGAGCTCATGGTCAATGCCAAGTATGCCCACGACTACTTGCGTTACCTCAACCCCGATACCACGCTCATGTATATCGACAACACTTTTCGTCAAGACGAACTCTACATCTCCACTGCCAACAAATACACCATCCTGCGCAATTGGGACGTGAACTTGAGTGTCGACTACAAGTGGAATTACCTCAACGCCAATCTCACCAATTTCTCCTATCCCACACGTCACACTCTGCTCACAGCCCTGGCAACCGCCTACACCTTGGGTGGTTTCAAGGCGCAGGCCAGCCTGCTCTATTCCATGGTCAACGACCGTTATAGCGCACGCAATGCGGGCGAGGTGATTGCCAAGTTCTCCAAGTATCTGAACAAGGTCACGCCGGCTGTTTTCTTGAGTTATAAGCCCATTGCCCGCTACGACTTCAACCTGCGCGCCTTCTACAAGCGCATCTTCCGCATGCCCACTTTCAATGACCTCTATTATACCGATATCGGCAATAGCAACCTGCGACCCGAGTATGCCACACAGTATAACGTGGGCTTCCACTACCAGCTTTATCGCGAGCGCGGTTTCTGGCGCGGTTTCCGCATCACCGCCGATGCCTACTATAATCATGTCGATGACAAAATCATTGCTGTGCCACGTGGCAGGGGCGTCTATCGCTGGATGATGATGAACATTGGCAAGGTCAAGATTCGTGGCATCGACCTGACGGCACGCACGCGCATGGCGTTTCCTGCCGATGTGAATGTCGACGTCAACCTCTCTTATACCTACCAGAAGGCTCAGGACTATTCCGATCCCACCAACAACGGCGACGGAGGCACCTACAAGGGCCAGATTGCCTATATCCCCTGGCATAGCGGCAGCGTGGTGGTGCACGGCAGCTGGCGGGCTTTTGACCTCAACTATAGTTTTATCTATGTGGGAGAGCGCTACCACGTGAGTGCCAACATACCGGCCAACCACGAGCAGCCCTGGTACACCCACGACCTGAGTGCCAGCTACAAGTGGCAGATGGGTGCCGTGAACATGAAAGTCACCGCCGAGGTCAACAACCTGCTCAATCAGTACTACGACGTCATCAACAACTATCCCATGCCGGGACGCAACTATCGTTTAACGCTTAAATTCGACATCTGATTCTATATGAAACCCCTGCTTTACATATTGCTCTCCTTGATGCTCATTGTGCTGCCCTCGTGTCGTGAAGAGGATGTTATCTTCATCCCCGAGGAAGTGGAGATTACCACTCCGCAGTTCACTTCGGTGCAGGGATTCTACCTGCTCAACGAGGGGAATATGGGCAGCAACAAGGCTTCGCTCGACTATTACAACTTCAGGACGGGGCGCTACACGCGCAACATCTTTGGCTTTGCCAATCCCAATGTCCCGAAGGAGATGGGCGATGTGGGCAACGATATGGGCATCTATGGCAGCAAGCTCTATGCCGTGATCAACTGCTCCAACAAGATCGATGTGCTCGACAAGATGACGGTCAAGAAGATAGGGCAGATCAATATACCCAATTGCCGCTTCATCAAGTTCTATGGCGGTTATGCCTACGTTACAAGCTATGCCGGGCCCGTGGTCATCACCCCCGACTACAAGCAACGTGGTTATGTGGCAAAAATCGACACGGCCACATTGCAGGTGGTCGATACCTGTCTGGTAGGATTCCAGCCCGATGAGCTGGATATTGTCAATGGCAAAATCTATGTGGCCAATTCGGGTGGATACATGGTGCCCAATTACGAGAACACCATTTCGGTTATCGATATCGACACCTTTACCGAGGAGTCGAGAATTGAAATTGCCATCAATTTGCAATGTTGTAAGGCCGACCAACATGGTAACTTGTGGATTTCGTCCCGTGGCGACTATTACGAGAACCAGAGCCGCCTCTATGTCTACGACACCCGCCATCAACGGTTGCTCAAGACATTCGACAACAACGTGAGCAGCATGTGGCTCGACGGTGATTCGCTCTATGTGATTGGTGTGCAGTTCAGCTATGTCACCATGAACAATCAAGTAAGCTATGCCCTCATCAACACCGCCACCTTGGAGCAGGTCTCAGATTGTTTTATCACCGATGGCACCGAGAAGGACATCAGCATGCCCTATAGCGTTGCCGTCAACCCCATCACCAAGGAAATATACCTGTGCGATGCCAAGGACTATGTGTCGCCAGGCCGACTGTTCTGCTACAGTCCTCAAGGCGTGAAGCAATGGGAAGTGCGCACCGGCGACATCCCTGCTCATTTTGCTTTCTTGGGCGATAATATTAATGAAAAATAAGAACTAAATACATATATCAATATGAAACGTACATTACTTTTCTCGTTATTGATGATTGCAGTGCTGGCAAATGCCCAGAACAAGCCTTACATCACCAAGGTGTATGACTTCTTGCCGGCTCCCGGGCAGTTTGTCAACAATACGCCGTTGTATCGCTATCTGCCCACTCCAGAGCCGCGCGACAGCGTCATGGCACGTGTCGAGAAGGCCATCTGTGGCAGCACCGTTATCAACAACGACACGATTGAGATGCCCGACGGCTCAATCATCATTAATAGCGACACGATTGTCGAGGTCAAGCCCGGACTCATCAGCCTAGGCTCATTCGGCGGTTATGTGGTGTTTGGATTTGACCACCCTGTAGTCAACGTCCAGGGCGAATATGACCTGCAGATTTTTGGCAATGCGTTTCAAGCAGCAGGCTCTTCTTCCTCTGGTGGCAGTAGCGAGCCCGGCATCGTGATGGTGAGCCGCGACCTCAACGGCAACGGCATCCCCGATGACCCTTGGTATGAGTTGGCCGGCAGTGAATATGACAGCCCCTATACCCAAAAGCACTTCACAATCACCTATTACAAGCCCGATGATAGCCAATTCGGGACCTTGAAACCTGGTCAATATCACCACGAGTACATCCGTTGGACGTGCAACAGTGTCGATAGTCTGCAGGAGGGATATGTGCGCAAGAATTCCTTCCACGCTCAAAGCTACTGGCCCCAGTGGTATGAAGGCGAAACACTCTCTTTCGAGGGTACTAAGCTCAGATGCAATGCGGTCGATGAAAGCGGACAAGGCACCTACTGGGTGCAGCATTTCTATGATTGGGGCTATGCCGACAATCGTCCCGACTTTGCCTATGGCAACAATCAGCCTGATAATTCCTTGAATATGGGCTTTAAGCTCGACTGGGCTGTCGATGGCGACGGAAACTCCGTTGATTTGAAGAAAATCGACTTCGTCAAGGTCTATAGTGCCGTCTTGCAAGACTGTGGTTGGCTTGGCGAAACCTCTACCGAGCTCTCGGGTGCCATCGACCTGCATCCCGATGTGGTGCTCAACTTCGACTTGGGCGATGTGAATACCGATGGCAAGGTGAACGTTTCTGACGTCACCACACTCATCAATATGATTCTGTGCATCTTGCCCACCGACAAGAGTCTTGCCGACATCAATCACGACGACAAGGTGAACGTTTCTGATGTCACTCGCCTCATCAACATCATTCTTGGCAATTAATCCTTTTTATTAACTTAAATATTATTATTTATGAAAAAAACGTTTACTTTAATCGCTGCCCTGTGCGTGGCAGCAAGTGCATGGGCCGCCGACATCGTCCTCGACCTCAGCAAACCTGTGATTCCCGAAACGCTTAACTTCGGTGATAACGAGTACATTAACGAAACCTACGACGAAACCTACGAGTGGTTCGAATTCCCTCCCTTCCTGCTCAAGCATCTTGACGGCGAAGACAGCAGCTGGGGTGGTTACTACTGGGATGGCTTTACCATTTGCAAGAGTAGCTACAATGCAACTGGCGGACTGGAACACCAGTGGAGCAATATGGCTGGTGGCGGTGTGAATGTTACTGCCGATGGCGTTAGTGTTGATCCTGAAAAACCCTATGTGATTGCTTTCTGGAGCTGGTTCTATGAAGATCCCTCTTTGACAATTATGTTTGATGATGGCAATGCCTATGACGTGAAAGGTATGTATATCAACAACACTCCTTATGCCTATTACTGCTGTGCCGAAGGAAACAGCTTTGCTCGTCCCCTCAATCAAGAAGGTGACTACTTTAAGGTGATTGCCCACGGTGTGCACGAAGATGATTCTGAAAGCACCATTGAGTTTGAACTCTGCGGTTTCCACAATGGTCAGTTCTCGGGTATCACCGACTGGACCTGGTGGGATATGAGTGAACTGGGCAAAGTGGTTAAGATTTATTTCACCATGGAGTCTACCGACACCGGCGACTATGGCATGAACACTCCTGCTTATTTTGCTATGGATCAGCTTACCGTGACTACTCCCGATCCCGCTTACTATGTGGCTGGAGGCTTCAACAATTGGGGTGCTCTCGAAATCACTGAAGAGGGCGCAACCTTCGACGTGGTCGAAGATCCCGCTGATGTGGAAAGCAAGGAATTCAAGATCAAGACCCCTACTGCCGATGGTGGCTGGAACTGGCTCGGTGGTATCGATAATAATAACGTTGGCTACTTTGAAGTAACTGAGGGCATGATGACTGCTGGCACCGAGATTGAGCTTTATGCCAACGATGAGGCCGTTCCCAACTATGCCAACTTCCGTCTGCCTGGCTCTGGCAACTACACCATCACCCTGGCTAAGAGCGCTAAGGGGCTCTACGAGGGTGTGAAGATTGTGGTGAAGCAGAACAACACTGTTCCCACCGCCATCACCGACGTCACTGCCAAGACCGTTCGCAGCATCCACTATGTGAATGTGGCAGGCCAGATGAGCAGCAAGCCCTTCGACGGTGTGAACATCATGGTTACCACTTACACCGACGGCACCAAGGCCAGTGCAAAAGTTATCAAATAAACTGATAATTAACCGATAACCTGTTATCAAAAGAAGCTCTTGCTTATGCAAGGGCTTTTTTTGTGCCCATTGATTCAAATAATTATTCTATAAACTCATTTTTTTCTTAATATTTATTTGTATTTAATTCCAAAAATTTATAATTTTACACTCTGTAAAAGCATATATAATATTTCTTCTATAAAAACATTTTATCCTTTTTATTACAACTTTTTTGTTTAACTGATTTAACTCAATTGCTTATGAGAAAACTGCTATTGACTCTTGCTTTGGGCTGTTCGCTCACTGGCTTGGCTCAAGTTTTCAACGTGGGGCAAATCGTGAAACTCGATACCCCCGTCGATCCTGCCGCCAAGGTAGTCGCCATCAGTCCGCAGGCCGACTACATTCTGCTCTCGAATGATCAGAATGTGGGTCTCACGAAATTCGACCTTGCTACAAAGCAGACGCATCGACTCACCGATGCCAAGGGGGCGGGCTACAACGTCCTCATTTCGCCCGACGGACAGGACATCGTCTATCGCGAGACCTCTTTCAACGAGCGCCATCTGCGTTACAATGCGCTCAAGTCTATGAGTGTTGCCGATGGCTCGGCACGTCAGTTGGTTGAGCCCACACGCGATCTGCAGGGCTATGCTATTCAAGAAGCTACTGCTGCTGCCGTCGATAACGGGCACGTGAAAGTGAAGGCTGTTCGTGGCAATGCCAATGCTGCTCAGGCACGCCCTGTGCTGAGCATCAACAACCGTCAGCTCATGATCACACGCAATGGCCGCACCGAGGTGTTCTCGCCTAAAGGCACCGACTACAGCTACATCTGGGAGAGCATTTCCCCCGATGGCACCAAGGCTCTCTTCTATGTGTGCGGTGTGGGTGCTTTCGTCTGCAATCTCGATGGCTCCAATCTTATTGGCCTCGGCGAGATTCGTGCTCCCAAGTGGTACGACAACTCCACCATCGTGGGCATGTACGACCAGGACAACGGCTACTACGTCACCTCTTCGGTCATCAAGGCCGCTACGCTCGATGGCAAGGTCCAGACCCTCACCGACGGCTCTGTCATTGCTATGGAACCTGTGGCTGCTGAGGGTGTGATTGCCTTCTCTACCCCGATGGGTGAAACCTATTTGATTAACGTCTCTAAATGATTACAGCTATGAAGAAGATTTTATTACTTGCTGCAGCTGCAATCATGGCGGCTGGCGCACTCCAGGCTCAATCGCCCGACGAGGTGCGCATCTATCTGAATGCAGGTCACGGCTCTTGGGGACCTAACGACCGCCCCATGGCCACCATTCCTTATCCCATGCTTGCTAACGGCATGCCCGATACCTGCGGTTTCTATGAATCTAACACTAACTTGTGGAAGACCCTGAAAATGGGTGCTACTCTCGAGAAGATGGGTGTCAAGAAAGAGAATATCATGTATTCTCGCGTCAAGAATGGCCCCTATCCCTATGTTGCCGGTGCAGCCGATGCCGAAATCTATAACCGTCCCTTGAGCGAGATTGCACGCGAGGTAGATGCCAACAACATGGATATGTTCATGTCTATTCACTCCAATGCACATGTCGACGGCTATACTACCAACTATCCCGCCTTCTTCTTCCGTGGCCATGACGGAGCCGAGAACCCGGGTGCCGAGGGCTCCATTGCCATGGCACAGGCTTGCTGGCTGCCTCACTACATGGACGAGATCGACCCCAACAGCTACTACGGACCCAACAACCCCTGCATCCGTGGCGACGTCGATTTCTGGGGCGAGGAATATGCCACCACCACCAGCCAGGGTACCTTCTATGGCTACTATGGCGTGCTGCGTCATGGTACTCCGGGCTTCCTGATGGAGGGTTACTTCCACACCTACCAGCCTGCTCGCCATCGCGCTCTGAACCCCGACTATTGCGGTCAAGAGGGTGTGCGCCTGGCACGTGGCGTGTGCAATTACTGGGGACTTAATCCCGAAACCACGGGCTACATCATGGGTACCGTCAAGGACCTCCATGAGAAGATGGTGCATCAACTCTATACTTATGCTCCGGGGTCCATCGACCAGTGGGTGCCCCTCAATGGCGCTCAGGTCGACCTGCTCAAGAACGGTGAGGTAATTTCGACCTATCAAGTCGACCAGAACTACAATGGCGTGTTTGTCTTCGAAGACCTCGAACCCGGCAATTACACCCTGCGTGCACGCATGGAGGGTTACAAGGCCCAGGGCGAGTACACCGAGGGCACCATTTCCAGCGAGTATGTCAACGAGGTGTCCACCAGCTTGGGCAACTATGTGGTGAACGCCAATGCTACCACCTATGCTCGCCTCTATCTCGAGTCTGAGACCTACGAACCTCCCACAGTCACCTACTACAACTATCCCGATCCCGAACAGCCTGCTTATGCTACTGTTGCCGATGAATATGTGTTTGGCAAGGAGAGCAAGGACTTCGAGTTCGAGGGCACCATTCGCCGTGCTATTGTGCGTGGCGACTCTATCGTGGTGCTCACCGAGGTAGGACGCGACCCGCATCTCTATCTTGTCAATGGCAAGACTAAGGAACTCGTGAAGGAACTCAGCCTGAATGGCATCGCTCCCGACGAGCCCAACAATGCCGGCTTCCGCTATCGCTTGAGCGATATCGCCTTTACTGCCGACAACAAGCTCATTGGCGTGAACCACACCCTCTGCCAGATCAACACCGACTACATCTTCGAGGGCGAGCAGCGAGGCACGCTGCGCTTCTACAAGTGGGACGACTTCGACAGCGATCCCATCGAGTGGACCACCACCCAACTTTCTGCCAACTGGTATCGTGGCGTGATGGGACGCACACTGGCCGTGAGCGGACCATCCACCGAGTGCACGCTGGTTACTACAGGTACCACTGCCTACACTTCAACCGCCACACGCCTCTTCCTCGTGAGCATGAGCAACGACCAGCAGACCGGTACTCTCTTTACCGAGTACAACCTCAATGCCGAGAAACTCCTCTCCGAGAACAAGACAGGTGTGAACCAGCAACTCATGGTGTCGCCGCTTGCCGACGACCGCTATGTGATGGATGGCGAGAAGACCAACCCCTATGAGCTGCATCCTGCTACCACTTCTAATGTCGATGCCGAGATCATGGGCATTGTTCCCGATGAGAATCTGGGTGTTCAGGCCAATGGTGTTGGCTTCTTCAAGTATGCTCATCGCGCCATGATGATTTCGCCCTTCATTGCCGACGGCAAGATAGCTGGTGTGAAACTCTATGATGTGACCGATGGTTTGGGACAGGCCAAGCTTGTCAATACGGTAGGAACTGAACTCGACATTCCCATTCCGCGTGATGAACTGCCTTACATGGCGGCTGGTGCCACAGTCGATGGTCTCGACATCACCATCTACCTCGTTGCTGGCAACAACATTACTCGCTTCACCACTCAAGGTGTTGAACAGCCTATGGTCAAGGGCATCTATGCTTATGGCCTCACCGATGAGAAGACCGCCGATGGCTACACATTCACCTTCACGGCCAACAGCGACGCCAAGAGCGCGAAACTCATCTTCACCGATGCCGAAACTGGCGAGATTGTGGGTGAAGTGGCTCTGACCAATGTCACTGAAGGCGAAAATGTGATTACGCTCACCAACGACGAGTTGCCGGGTGTGAGCGGACAGCAAATGAACTGGGCCGTGAACCTCGTGGGCAGCCCCATTACTAACATTGTGCGACTCAACGACTACACCGATGGCTCCTTCACCTATGGTAGCCAGATCTCTAATGTGGTCGACAACAGTCCTGAGAGCGATTACTTCGGCCGCATCTATGTGGCTAACCGCATCTCTCAGCCCAACGCCGGCAATGGCATCTATGCCTATAACCCCGATTGGACTCGCATCAACAGTCAGCCCTACAAGGGCAACCTGGAGATGATCAGCAGTCCATTCCGCCTGGGTATCGACTCCGAGGGTTATGTATATATGCCCGACTGGAGCGATCCCTATTCGGGTATCTATGTGATTGATCCTGCCAACCTTGAAGGCGACTTCACCCAGTTCTTCCAGGGCACTCGCAATGGCGATGGTCTCTTCATCAACAATGGTGTGAATGTGGGTGGTTCTTCTACCTCGGTGTGGATTGAAGGCTCAGGTGCCGACACCAAGCTCTACACCGCCAGCGAAGACCTCATGTCTGGTGGTTCGGGCAACAACATTGCTGTTTACAACATCGGTCAGCCCGACGGCTCCATCGTTCGCTCTTGGGGCGAGGCACCCAACGCGCTCTATGCTGTGGGCAACAAGTTGCTCAACGGTAACATCAATGTGCTCACCGACGGACGTGGCGGATTCTGGTGCACCCAGCTGCGCTACACGCCTAACAACACCACGGGCGTTCCTTCGCTCATCCATGTGAACGAAGCCGGTACCATCGACTTCAACTCGGGTCAAGAGCCCTTCAACACACTCATCGATGGCTCTAACAATGGTGGTCTGGGCGTCACTCGCGACGGCAAGACTCTCATCATCAACGACGACCATGGTGTGCTCCAGTTCTTCGACTTGGCTTGGAACGAAGACGGCTCTCCCGAATTGACCTACAAGTATAGCTATGCAGCCGACTGTCTGAACGGACGTTCTATCTATCAGATTACCTTCGACTATGGCGGCAACATGATTTGCTCGGGTGCTAAGTTGGGTATCTACTCAATGCCTACCGACGACAACCAGTCAACCACTCCCGCCAAGAAGGCGCTCATCGTGGTCAAGGGCGATGTTCCTTACTACGTGGTTGGTGGCTTCAACAGCTGGAATACTAACGAACCTCTCGAAATCACTGAAGAGGGTGCCACCTTCGACGTGGTCGAAGATCCCAATGATGCTGAGAGCAAGGAATTCAAGATTCTCACGCCTGGTGCAAACGATTGG
>JAEEVB010000261.1 GCA_016287065.1 Muribaculaceae bacterium | reverse complement strand
TGCTATGTTTATATGAGCATTGGTGAGGTGAAGCCGATGCTGCGCAGAGCGAGCTCGCGAGTGGGTGTTTAGCGTCTCGTCGCCCGCAGGGCGGGGCGCGATGCCCGTCAGGGCAAAACAACCCACCGCAATTTGAAAGATTTCCCGCGAAGCGGCACAAAACACACCGCGGCATTGAAAATAAACCACCCCCTGCCACACGTGCCAAAGTGGCAGCATCTTCACACCAGGCATGACGTTTATCTGCCACTTTCCGGCCTCAACACACGCACACAGCAGTTTGGCAAAGTTTTTGATATAAAGAAACAGTGCAATTCAGTCAGTATCATCAACCCCGACTGGAGAAGCATAACATCCAATGAAACTTAAATTTAAAACAGATATGTCAAAGAAAGATAATAAACAAAACAAGGCTCTCGACGAAGAGCAGCTGGAAATGCAGCCCGAAGAGAACCTGAATCAAGAAAAACAAGAGGCTACCGAAGAAACACAAGAAGAAGTGCACGAAGAGACCGATGAGGAAAAAATAGTCCGTCTTGAAGCCGAACTGGAAAAGGAAAAGAAGGAATACGTCTTTCTGCTCGCCGAGTTCGACAATTTCCGCAAGCGAACCATGCGCGAAAAACAAGATCTCATCAAGAACGGAGCCGAAAAGGCAATGCTTGAATTGCTGCCTGTGGTCGACGACATGGAACGCGCCCTGCAGGCCATCGACGAAGGCGGCGACCTCGACAGCCTCAAGGAGGGTGTCGGCCTCATTCACAGCAAATTCATGAAATATCTTGAATCACAACAAGTAAAGCCCATGAACAGCACAGGTGAGGACTTCGATAGCGAGGTCTTCGAGGCCGTGACCATGTTCCCCGCTCCCGATGAGAGCCAGCGCGGAAAGGTTATCGACACCGTGCTCAAGGGTTATATGATTAACGATAAGGTTTTACGACATGCCAAAGTGGTGGTCGGACAATAATACTCTCGCATTATGGCTAAAAGAGACTACTACGAAGTATTGGGCGTGAACAAAAACGCCTCCGACGATGAGCTCAAGAAAGCTTATCGCAAAATGGCTATCAAATACCACCCCGACCGACAGCAAGGTAAATCCGACGCCGAAAAGAAAGAGGCCGAGGAGAAATTCAAAGAGGCTGCTGAAGCCTACGACGTGCTCAGCGACCCCAATAAACGCGCCCGTTACGACCAGTTCGGCTTTGCCGGCGACCAGATGGGAGGCGGTTTTGGCGGTGGCATGTCGATGGACGACATCTTCTCGCACTTCGGCGACATTTTCGGCGACTTCTTTGGAGGAGGTGGCGGCGGTTTCTCAAGTCATGCCAGCAGTGGTAGCAGAGTGAAACGAGGCAGCGACCTGCGCATTCGCGTGAAGATAAACCTCCACGATGCCGCACATGGCGTGGAAAAGAAACTGAAACTGCCACGACTCGTCTCGTGTCAGCACTGCCACGGAACTGGTGCAAAAGACGGCACCGCAATGGAAACATGTCCCAACTGCCACGGAAGCGGCGTCGAAGTGAGAGTGCAGCGCACACTGCTTGGCAATATGCAGACGCAGACCACCTGCCAGCGATGTGGTGGTAGCGGCAAGATCATAAAGGAACGCTGCACACACTGCGGCGGTCAAGGACTTGTGCGCAAGGAAGACATCGTCACTGTCAACATCCCTGCCGGTGTAGCCGAAGGCATGACACTGCGCATGGGCGGCAAAGGCAACGAGGCCCCAGGCGGGGGCATCCCGGGCGATCTGCTCGTGGTTATCGAAGAAGAACGTCACCCGCAACTCATGCGCGATGGTAACGACCTGGTCTACAACCTCATGCTCGACTTCCCCACTGCCGTCTTTGGCGGCAAGGTAGAGGTCCCAACCGTCGATGGACATGCTCGAGTCACCATCCCAGCTGGCATTCAGCCTGGTAAAGTGCTCCGACTCAGGGGCAAAGGTCTACCCTCGCCCGACAGCTACGGCACAGGCGACCTCCTTATCAACGTCATGGTGTATGTTCCGGAACAACTCAACAGCCAAGAGAAGGCTGCCATCGAATCACTGAAGGGAAGCGAAAATCTCATGCCAAACGAGCAGACCAAGAATCGCATCTTCAGCCGTCTCAAGCGCATCTTTGACAACGACTGACGGTAAGCGTCAGTAGCTAATTGCGCTCTTTTGTTTTCATAATTATAAGTTTTATTGGTTTGAACATCAGCGTTCCTGCGGAACG
This sequence comes from Muribaculaceae bacterium, assembly GCA_016287065.1. Classification (GTDB taxonomy): domain Bacteria; phylum Bacteroidota; class Bacteroidia; order Bacteroidales; family Muribaculaceae; genus Sodaliphilus. The sequence goes on along the minus strand of JAEEVB010000261.1, from coordinate 1,050 downwards.
TTGATGTTCTTTTTCATTACCAGTCCATGCGTGCGGCTCATGAAGGTGTCAAATGCCCCCAACTGGCCAGCGTGAACCAGGTCGCGGCGCTCCTCGGGAATGAGCGTATAGTTCTTACCAGCAACAGGTTTCTGGCAGAAGAACAGCTTATAGCGGGCATCATGCACCACAGGCTTGCCATTCCGCATCTGCACCTTCACCTTCACCATGGCTCCGCCTCGGCAATCGGGTTTGGTCATGTTCGATATCATGTTGCCCAGGCTATAGACCAGCAGCACATCCTTGTTCCACCGCGTACTGTGACGCATCTCAAAGGGCTCTACCACATGGGGATGACCACCTATAATCAGGTCCACACCCTGCTCCACCAGAAAGTCGGCAAGGTCCTTCTGCTCCTGTACGGGCGTGAGAGTGTACTCGATACCCCAGTGCATATTCACACACAGCACCTGGGCTCCGGCTTTGCGGGCAGCCTCGATATCCTTTGCAATCAAGGCCTTGTCGATATAGTCAACCACCACATCTTTCTGGATGGGTATACCGTTTGTGCCATAGGTGTAGTCGAGAAACGCCACCTTCAGTCCCTTGATGGTCTGGATGCAAGGCAACTGCTTGGCGCGGGCCGCCGCATTCTCATAGGTGCCCACATGGGGTATCCCCAGCTTGTCGAGCACCTCGATGGTGCGCACCGCCCCCTTGTCGCGACGGTCGAGGCAGTGGTTGTTAGCTGTGAGCAGCAGGTCAAAACCCGAGCGCTGCAACTGAGCGGCCCACTCGTCGGGTGCGCTGAAGCACGGATAACCCGTGTAGGGTGCGCCGCCTAGCGACACCTCCAGGTTTACCACAGCACAATCAGCCCCCTTGATATCGGGCTCGATATACTGGAAACACTCGCTATAGTCGTAGGTGTTACCACCACGATGTGCTGCCGTAATCTGTGGCGCGTGCTGCATGGCGTCACCAAAGAACACGAAGTCGACGTCACCACTGTTACCCAGCAACGACAATAACGACAGAAACACACCCGAGAAAAAACCGCTCATAAATGCT
>JAEEVB010000016.1 GCA_016287065.1 Muribaculaceae bacterium | reverse complement strand
GGCGATGCCGCCGGCAAGCGTCACCTCGCCAATGCCTATCACGTTGTTGTTCTCGATAATCATCTTGTGATTGCCACCTGCCGACATGTTTATCTGCGGACGGTTGCGCTTTTGTGTCGAGTTCTTGTCAAACTCGTTGTTGCGGATAACGATGCCCACGGGGGTGTTGGAGCCGTTGGCAATAGCACTCACCTGACTGGCTCTGAACACGCAGTCTTCCACCACATTGCCGTCGCACTGGGCGCAGAAGTTGAGTGCCGCGCCGCTGGCGTTCTTGGTGTTGTACTTGTCAAAGGTGCAGTCGCTCATAGTCAATGAGCCAGTGCCCACTGCACTGCCGTAGGACAGGCCCACATACTCAAACAGCACATTCTTGACCACTGCACTTGAGTTGTCGCCGTGCACAAAGAAACCCTTGGCCGATGCCACAGCATCGTCGGTGGCAGTGAAGGTGGCATTATCCTCGGGAGCGAAGTCGATGTCGCCCAGCACTTCAATCTGCATGCCGTCGCCAAATTTCACCACCTCGTTGTTGAGCACTTTCAGCACATTGCCTTCGGCAATCTGTATTTTGCTCTTCAGGCGCAGCACCTGGCCATCATCAAAGCTCAAGGTGTCCTTGTTGCCCATTTCGCTGTTGGGTGCAATCACCCATGCGCCGTCAACCTGGCTCACGCCACAGTTTTCAAATTCTGCAAGGTCCTGAAATGTGTAGACCTTGGCTTGCAGCCCCAGCGCCGCCAGCGCTGCTAGTGTGAGAGTAAAGATTTTTTTCATAAGCAGGAGTTTTTATTTGATGTTAAACAAAAGTTCTTTTCTCAACAAAGATAGTTCTTTTTCGACACAAAAACTAATAAATATCTCTTTTTTGCGATATTTGCGAATGATTTTTATGTGTTTTGGGTGAAAAATATTGTAAAACCAAACTAAATATGTTATATTTGTGCTACATATTAATCAAAACCGAAACTATGGCTACACTTGCTAAATATATGGTTCAGGGTCGCCTCGAGGCAGGATGCGACGAGGCGGGTCGCGGGCCACTTGCTGGTCCAGTCACTGCGGCTGCCGTGATATTGCCGCCCGATTTCGACAACGACATTATCAATGACAGCAAACAGCTCACCGAGCGCAAGCGCGAAATGTTGCGTCCTGTCATCGAGCATAAGGCACTTGCATGGGCGGTGGCTATGGTGTGGCCCGAGGAGATTGACCGCATCAACATTCTCAATGCATCGATTCTGGCCATGCACCGTGCACTCGATCAACTGTCGGTGAAACCTGAGCACATCTTGGTCGACGGCAACCGCTTCAGGTCTTGGAACGATGTGCCCTATACTACCATCGTCAAGGGCGACGGCAAGATGCTTAGCATCGCTGCCGCTTCCATTCTTGCCAAGACTCATCGTGATGAGTACATGTTAAGGATTGCACAGGATTTCCCGCAGTATGGTTGGGCTAAAAACAAGGGATATCCTACTAAGGATCACTATGCTGCCATCGAGCAGTATGGCATCACCCCCTATCATCGCAAGTCATTCACTCTCATCCACCGCCAGCTCAGCCTCTTCTAATAAGATCTTTCACCACACAGTGATGATGACATCGCTTATCGATTGGGCGACGTTTACTCATTGGCAGCTTGCACTACTTCAGAGTAGATGTCGGTGAGGGCGTTTAGCTCGCCTTGGTCGGTGGCGATAGCCGAACCCGACACGACGATTCGTTTCACCAATGTGGCTTCGGTGTAGCTGCGTGAATATTTCCCTTCCCTGTCGGTCCAGTTCAAATAGGTGTAGCAGTGGGGGAAATAGGAGCCGTTGGCATTATCATCGTAGTGGATCTTGTATGCTCGGTCCAGTTTGAATCCACTCTTTTCCTTGTTGGCAAACACGCCGGCATTGGCATCAACAATGCCCGAGAGCAGGTCGCCAATTTCCTCGTTGGTGATGCCGTCGACGCCATCAAGCTTATTGGGGTAAATTCTCAGCACGAGGCGATTAGATCGGTCTGAGGAACCTTTGGGGACAATAAGGCAGGCTTCACTATCATTAAGCGTTTTGCGGTCTATCACTTCATAGTCCTCGGCAAGGGGGAAGGTGATGCCGCATAGCGTAACGTTTTGATTGCCTTGATTGCTTTGTTCTGCGGGTTGATTCTCCTCTTCGCTTGGCTGCTCTTGGTCTTGGATTTGTGTGCTCTGTTCCACTTGTGTGGCTACTTCGGTTTGTTCCGATTTTGCAGCATCCTTCTTGCCCGAGAATACTCCCGTAGCAAACAGAATAGCAACGGCGGCTCCGACGACTAATAAGGGGATTAATACATAAAGCAAGGTCTTGTTCGATGTTCCTCGATTTTGTTCAGGTTGCTGATACTGGGGCATTGACTGCTGCATCGGTTGCTGATACTGGGGCATTGACTGCTGCATGGGTTGCTGATACTGAGGCATCGGCTGTTGAACCGGTTGCTGACGCATTGGTGGCTGTTGCCGCATTGGCGGATGCTGTTGAACCGGTTGCTGACGCATTGGTGGCTGTTGCCGCATTGGCGGATGCTGCTGCACTGGTTGCTGCTGTTGTATGGGGGCCTGCTGTACAGGTTGTTGCTGTGTATGCTCTTGTTGTACAGGTTGCTGTTCTACAGGCTCGGTGTTCTCCTCGGCGTTGGGGTTGTTGTCTGTTTCAGGCGTGATTACATCAGCACCGCAGCTTAAACAGAATTGGGCGTCGTCAGAGAGAGGTGCTCCGCATTCGATACAAGTCTTCATAATATAAAGATGATGATTATTTCACTTTCTTGAAAGTTCTTTCTTGGTGGTCGTCACCCACGAAGTAGTAGAACGAGATTTGGTCTTCGGTGTTCATGCCGGGGCCGGTATGATAGGTGTGCGATTTCTTGCCGTCGTAGATGGAGAAATACTCGGCAGCGTCGTAGCGGAATTTTCCGTGGTGCATCTTGAAGACGTATGAACCCTCGCCCTTGCCCCTCAACGAGTCGACGGGGCTGGAAAAACTCCAGGTCACGGTCTTGCCGTCGCCGTTGAAAATGAGCGTGTCGCCGTCGCACACAAACACGCCGTTGTGCGGCGCAGGTTCTGGTCCCAGATGGTCGGTGTTGGGTGGCCCGCCATGCACTCGGCACGATGCCACGGCCATAACGATAAGCAATGAAGTAAAAAACGGTTTCATCTCTAAACTTACTTTATTTGTTGTTGTTTGTTACAAAGTTAATGCATTTTTGTTATAAAACAGTGAAAAATGAACAAAAACCAAGACTTTCAGTTGTTTTTCGATAGATTTCCTGGTTTTTGCATGGCTTCGTCAATTTTTTGAACGAAAATTGATAAATCATAACTAATGAATGAACAACTTGAACACGACTTCCGGCTACTTGTGATGATGTCTCGTTTGAGTGGTTTCAACTTCATCTATATTCCCAAGATGGTGTCGGAATTCCAAAATATGCGAAAGGAATATGTACTTGATGTTATCAGTTATATGGCACCCAATCTTGATGACAAGTTCATTCGTGGTGTGTACGACCGCTTATGCAAGATGACCACAGTGGAGTTTTTCCGAAACGTGCTCTATGAACGTCTTCAAGTTCAAACGCCCCACAATATTGCTCCATCGTTGCTAATAAACATAGGCACTTCAGTTGTGCCATACTGCTCCGCTGGAGGCCCGGTGCAATATTACACCGAATTCTTGTGTGTTCCCATCACAACTGATATTCTTACACTTGTTGAAGGAATCTTAGGGTATTATCAGAGCCGAGTGAGTGTGAGACAGACAATCACATATGGAAACGGCAACGGACAATTCAAGTACTTCGGCTTCTACAAAGCCTTGTTCGATTTCCTTATCGCTCCGCGTGACCTACAAGAACGTGGCCTTCCCTCTGCTGTCCCGTCTCCTGCCCAAGCGCGGCAACAGCAACACCGCCGAGCGTGTTGAAATCATCGAGCGCTTCATCAGGCTCTTCGGCAAGGACTGCATAGACTGCCTGGTGGCCGACCGCGAGTTCGTCGGCGAGCATTGGACGGGCTACCTCAACGCCAGTGGCATACGCTACTACCTGCGCATCCGCCAGAACTTCTGGCAGCAGAAACCATGCAACGGCAAGTGTATCAAGGCTTCCTGGCTCTTCAACGGCTTAAAGCTGGGTGAGCAGAAGTTCCTGCACAAACTCTATCTGCTCAAAGGCGAATACGTCTATCATCATATCCATCCCATTGAGTGATAGAGATAAGCAATGACATATCCTGCCACGCATGCCACAACGGTATGCACCATGCCAGGCATCATAAAGGAGTGATTAAGAAGATATTTGCCAATCTTTGTTGTTCCGGTGCGGTCGAAGTTCACTGTGGCGATATCTGATGGATAATTGGGGATAAAGAAGTAGCCATAAACCGAAGGCAGCACGCCGAGCAGTACCCATCCGTCAATGCCGAGCTTGTAGGCCAGCGGCAGCATAGCCACGACAACAGCACCTTGCGAATTGACAAGCACCGAAACTAAGAAGAACGCAAAAGCTATCGACCACGGGTATTGCTCTACCATGCTAGCAAGCATCTCCTGAATATTGCTTAGGTAGTTGGCAAAATAAGTGTCGGCGAGCCAAGCGATACCATAGATGGCGACAACAGCAACCATACCACTTTGCCATACTGGACCACTGATGGCTTTCTTGGGAGAAGTCTTGCAGAAGATTATCATCAATGCCGCAGCAGTGATCATGACAATCTGAATCACAAGGTTCATCTTCAACGGACTCATTACCACCTCTGTCACATCAGGCACAACTTCCTCAATCTTAGCAAATTGTTCAGGAGTTATAGTGGCGCCCAGCATTTCCATTACAGGTGCCCCCTTAATTGCCTTGACGGTCTCATAAGCGGGCAGACAGTTTTGGAAAATAGCGAAGAACACAATTACCAGCAAGGCTCCAAAGAAAATATAAACGGCACGCTTGCTCTCTGGAGCAATCTTCTTATCGAGAGTAGTAGCCTTGTTACCGTAGATGAACACGCGCTGTTCGGGGTCGGCAATCTTCTTTTGGAACTCAGGGTCTTTGTCAAGGTCCTTGCCTCGTTTGTAGGAGGCTACCGATGCTATGATAATGCCAAGAAGACAGGCAGGAATAGTCACCATGAGCACTTTGGGAATGGTGATGGCATAGCCGTTAGACCCTGAGATGGTGATAAATGCCACCACTGCAGCAGCAATTGGCGAGCAAGTGATGCCAATCTGTGACGCGATGCTGGCGATACCGCAAGGGCGCTCGGGACGGATGCCCTTTTTGATGGCGATGTCGCAGATGATAGGCATCAAGGTGTAAACAACGTGTCCTGTTCCCACTAGCACGGTAAGGAAGAAGGTGCATAATGGGGCAAGGAAAGTGATGCGGTCGGGGTGCTTACGCAGCAACTTCTCGGCAAGCTGGATAAGCCAGTCCATACCTCCCGACGCCTGCATAATGCCGGCGCAGGTAACTGCTGCAATGATGATGTAGATAACATCGGTTGGAGGTGTGCCAGGTTCTAAGCCAAACCCAAACACCAGAATCGCTAGGCCAATTCCAGAGATGGCGCCTAATGCCAAGCTGCCATATCGGGAGCCCAGCCACAACGCTGCAAGAACGATGCAGAGCTGTAAAATCATTAATGCTGACATAATGTATAAGTGTTAAGTTATAAGTTTTAAGTGGTAAGTGGGCGCCTGACGGCACTTTTTTCGTTTATCGTTTTTCGTTTATCGTTGAAAATTGAGACTGTAAACTATGAACTGTGAACTATGAACTCTGAACTCTCAATATCTCACGCTCACTTGCACATACACGCTGCTGTAGTTGTGCTTGGCAAGGGAACGGTCGTTGGTGAAGACATATTCCGACTGTATCTCAAAGTACTTGCAGAAACGGAAGTTGAGACCAATCTCATAGTTGGTCTTGGCATGAAGCCAAGTGGCACTGGGGCGATAGAGGTCGTAGCGACCCTTCACCATGAGTTTGTCGCGGTAAACAGGAACGATGGCTAGGGCATAGAAGCCGTCGGCCTTATTGGCGGCAATCTCGTTGCCGTCGCGGTCGGTATAGGTCTTGATGGTAAGGTCGTTAGCGTCGCCAGGCTTCTGGTAGGTGGTGGCAAAGCCATAACCAGTGGAGTGGATATACTCAGCGCGGAGCTGGAGGTCGGCTTTCTTATATTCTGCACTCAAGGCATAGCGGTGCTTATTGAGGCTCAGCACCTCACCGCCACCCTTGCGGGCATAAGAGCCTTCCCAACCAAATGCGCCAATCCTGAGACCTGCAACTGGCATCACCCACACGCCACCAATGATGTCTTTCTTCTTGTCAACATCGGTCACATTGATGCCCTGGCCGTTGAATACACCCACTTGGTAGTGAAGCAGATAACGGCCCGATTTGTTTTTCAAGAAGTCGCCCTGGAACTGCAGACCTATGTCGCGGCCGTTGCTGGCATGCTCGCCAGTGCGGTCGCTGAAGCCCGACAGCTTCGAGATGGGCTGGGAGTAGGACATAAAACCCTGGTCAAGCGGGTGCATAGGGTTCTCAAAGGTGAACGGGCGCTTGAACTGGCCAAATTTCACCTTAAAGAAGTCAAACCGCTGCCACTCCATGAAATAGTCAACCAGGCGCGGACTGCTTCCCAGTGTAGAGGTGTTGCCGTTGATTTGGCCCTGCACCTTGTAGTATATTTCGTTGAGGATTTTTCCCTCGAGCGATACTCTCACAATTCTCACATTGAAGGTGTTGCTGTTATTTCCCTCCTGAAATGTTGCCTGGTAGGAACCTATAGCATATCCGCTGAATTTAGGCTTGGTAAAGATAGGAGGCTTCTTCTCGCCATCTTTTTGCGACGGCTCAGCAGCGACTGAGGCGTCAGTAGCTGTAATGCTCTCTGTGGTTGTAATGACTTCAGCGCCAGCATTGTTATCGGTTATTGCCACCTCGTCCATGCCCCACACGCAGGGCACAAGCCACGCCAGCGACAATAGCATTAAAAAAACACGTTTCATAGTATTTTGTCTTTAAATTATTATTTTTAAGATGACAAAAATACAAAAAAATACATATCGCCCAAAAAAGTGGCCTGTAATTAGGTCAACAAACTTCAAAGGCGGTGTCAATTGGCACCGTCTTTGAAAATCCTGACTTCGTCATTGCGTCACCCAAAATTCATCAGTGAATAGTAACTATTCGCTGATGTCGTTTCATGGGCATGGTTTTTGTGAAAGTCTTGCCGATTTCAGCCTCGTCAAGTTTGTCCTTGGTCGTAGGTATCCATTTAAACCTATAATTCAAGAAAGGGTCAGCGTCGCGACTCATATGACCAAGACTTACAGCTTTTAGTATCAACGTCCTTAAGCGTTTCAGCACGTTTAGAATGGTGTTGTGATGTAGCACTTGGGTGGGGTGTCTTCTATTGGGCGTTTTTTAGGATAAAATCTTTGAAAACGCCTATTATTGCTTACTTATAAGTTTAGGTATGCAAACAATGCTTTTTTATGGGGTGGGGGTGACTTCTTTCCAGAGGTAGATTTTGTCGCTGGGGCGCACTTTCACATCGGTTTTGATGGAGAAGCGTTCGCCTTTCACGGTCTTTTCCACGGGTTTGAGGTCTACCCTGATTTCCTCCACAGTGAGCGGCACGGCGCCGGTGGTGGGCCCAATGATGAGAATGTTGTCGCCCACATGCAGTTCGCCAGCCTCCATGAGGAACTCGGCCACGCCCAGATTGCTGAAGTAGCGCACGCCCTTGGCAGCGTACGACTTGACGCGTGTGGCACTGGAACCATATTTGGCACTCCACTCGCCCAGGCGCTGCCCCAGGTAGTAGCCGTTCCAGAAACCGCGGTTAAACACGCGGCTCAGGCGCTCGTCCCACTGCTGAATCTGCTCCTCGTTGCCGTAGGTGCCGTCGACAATGGCGTTGAGCGCTTCGTTGTAGCAGCTCACCACGGTGCGCACATACTCGGGGCCGCGGGCACGCCCTTCGATCTTGAACACGCGCACGCCGGCATCCACCATCTTGTTGAGGAAGTGGATGGTTTTCAGGTCTTTGGGACTCATGATATATTTGTTATCGATGGCGAGTTCATCGCCCGTTTCGCGGTCGGTCACCACATAGCCGCGGCGGCATATCTGGCGGCAGGCACCACGGTTGGCGCTGGCTCCTGTCTCGTGCAGACTCAGGTAGCACTTGCCGCTCACAGCCATGCACAGGGCACCGTGACAAAACATCTCGATGCGCACGGGTTTGCCGTGGGGGCCACACAGCTGGTCGCTCACGATGGTTTCATGAATTTTGCGCACCTGGTCTAGGTTGAGTTCGCGGGCCATCACCATCACATCGGCCCATTGTGAGTAGAAACGCACCGCCTCGCTGTTGCTCACATTCACCTGCGTGCTGATGTGCACCTCCACGCCCGTTTGGCGGGCATATTGTATGGCGGCCATGTCGCTGGCGATGATGGCGCTCACTTGGGCCTCGCGTGCCGCGTCAATAATCTGGCGCATGTAGGCTACATCCTCGTCATAGACGATGGTGTTCACCGTCAGGTAGCTCTTCATGCCGTGCTCGTGGCACCACTGGGCTATGGTTTTCAGGTCGTTGAGTGTGAAATTCACGCTCGATTTCGAACGCATATTCAGCCCCTCGATGCCAAAGTAGATGGCATCGGCACCGCCCTGATGGGCAGCAATCAGGCTCTCCCACGACCCTACCGGAGCCATGATTTCGAAGTCGTTGCGGCTCAGTGTGGCACTCTTATTCATTGCCCAGAATGTGATTGATCAGTGCGGTGATGTCGCTCACATTAACGCGTCCGTTCTTGTCCACATCACCCAGCACCACTCTCTTGGGGACAACCTCCAGTATCATGTTCACCAGGGTTGTGACATCGGTTACGTTCACTTGGCGGTCGCAGTTCACGTCAAAGATGTCTGTCGTTCTCTTGAACAGAATTTCGCACTCGATGTTGCCATTCTCTACGTTAGAATAGAAGGGCACGGCAATGTAGCCGTAGTTGCTGCTGGCTGCTGTGATGCAGTAGGTGTTTTTGAATTGTTGGGTTGCCTCGTCAAAGTAGGTGGGTTCGAGGCCGTCAACCTCAAAGGTACCATCCTCGTTTATCTCGTGTGCGCCCAGATTCACGCGCCCAGGGTTGCGCAGCAGGCGCACCAGACCACGCCCGTGGGGTTGAGCCTGAAGGTCACTTGCGTCGAGGTCTTCCATTTTCTCTTGAAGCGGTTGAAGGGTATAAGCATCGAGCAGCCTCATCTTGATGCTGCGTGTTTCACCGGTGGCGGGCACATATTTTATGTCAAACGATCCCACACCTTGACCAGACCTGAACATCACCAGGGTGTCCTTGTCATTATCGGCGGCATAACCTGCGGCCCCCATCATAAGCATCATTGCCAGTATAAACAGTTTCTTCATCTTTCTATTGTGTTTTTTCTATTACTGCCACAAAGTTAGTCATAATTCACGAATTACAAGTCCGTTGTAGCAAATAAATCAGTTTCCTAAGTGCTCATCGATAGAAATTATGCAAAATTAATAATTTAAATCAAATAATTTTGTCAGCATAATTTCGCGGGGTGGGGGATATGGCCAAATGCAATTCAGGTGGAATCCCCTGCATTGAGAGGAATCCACCTGAAAAAATTCACTTCAAACAGTTTGTTTTTATAAATCAAGACTGCTGAACCTCAAGATTGCGATCTACTACTGCTTAGTAGGTCATCTTGGGTTCCATTTCCTTGGCCTGGTCAATCATCTTCTGCACTTCCTTCTCGCTGGGCACGCGGTTCACGAGGTTCTTCTGTGCGTTCACCTCTTCGAGCTTGGCAACGAGGTTGGCAGCTACGCGGTGCTTGAGTTCCTTCACTGTGTCAACGCCTGCAGCTTCGAGCAGTTCCGAGAACTGGGGACCTACGCCCACAATGCGGAACAGGTCGGCATGGTTAGTCCATTTCAAAATCAGTTTCTCGCTGATGCCGGTCTCTTCGGCCAGCGCTTTGCGGCCAGCGGGAGCGGCGCATTTCTCGAGCAGGTCCTCTGGTTTGTTGATGCCGGCGGCCATCAGTTTGGGAGCGTACACTTCGCCCACGCCTTCAATGTCGATAATCTTGTAAGCCATAATTCTGTTAGTTTTTTATCGGTTAATAATGGTTTGGTTATAAACTGCTCAAATTTACGGCCTTTTTTTCGCAAATCCAAATCTTTGTGCACTTTTCTTGCAACGCGCGCTTTTTTTCCCTATCTTTGTTGATTGTTACAAAAGCATAGTCGACTATGAAAACTAAGAAAAAGATAAATGTGGCTATCGACGGCACCTCGTCGAGCGGCAAGAGCACCATGGCCAAGGCGCTTGCCTCCTATGCCGGCTACACCTACATCGACACCGGCGCCATGTACCGCGCCGTAACACTCTTTTGCCTGCAGAATGGCCTGATTGCCGACGGCAAAGTGGATGTCGAGGAACTGGAGAAGCGCATGGGCGAGATAAGCATCTCGTTCAAAATCAACAAGAATGGTGGGCAGAGTACCTGCCTGAACGGTGTGGATGTGGAAAAAGAAATTCGTGGCCTGGAGGTGAGCAACAATGTGAGCCTGGTGGCTGCCATTGCCTTTGTGCGCCACGAGATGGTGCGTCAGCAGCAGGCCATGGCCAAGAAAAAGGGCGTGGTGATGGACGGACGCGACATAGGCACCACCGTGCTGCCCGATGCCGAGATCAAGGTGTTTGTCACCTCATCGGCACTGGTCAGGGCTCAGCGCCGCTATGCCGAAATGCTTGCCAAGGGCGACACGAGCGTCACGCTCGACGACATCGTGAAGAATGTGGAGATGCGCGACCATCTCGACTCCACCCGCAAGGAGAGCCCTCTGCGGCAGGCCCCCGACGCCATTTTGCTCGACAGCACGCCTCTCACCATCGAGGGGCAGCGTCAGTGGCTGTTCGACCTCTTCGATAACTATCTGAAAACCCATTAATCAACCTTGGGCATGGCAGTTAATATTGAAATTGACGAGTTCTCGGGTTTCTGCTTTGGTGTGACGCGAGCCATCAACAAGGCCGAGGAGCAACTGGCACAGAGCGGGCATCTCTACTGTCTGGGCGACATTGTGCACAACAGCAACGAGGTAGAGCGCCTCAACAGCAAGGGCCTCGAAACCATCACCCATGAGCAGCTGCGCCAGTTGCACGATGTGAAGGTGTTGCTCCGAGCCCATGGCGAACCGCCTGAAACCTACGAGATTGCACGCCGCAACAACATCGAGATCATCGATGCCACCTGCCCCGTGGTGCTCCAGTTGCAGCGCCGCATCAACAAGAGTTACAGCCAGCCCGACCTTGCCGATGCCCAAATCGTCATCTACGGCAAGCGTGGTCATGCCGAGGTGAACGGCCTTGTGGGCCAGACTGCCGGCAATGCCCTCGTCATCGAGAGCATCGACGAGCTCGACAAGATCGACTTCTCGCGCAACATCTATCTCTACTCGCAGACCACCAAGTCGGTGCAGCAGTTCCGCCAGATTGTCGATGAGATTGAGCGCCGCATCGCCCCCGGCGTCCAGTTCCGCAGTTTCGACACCATTTGCCGCTCGGTGGCCAACCGCATCCCGCAAATCCGCGCCTTTGCGCAGGCTCACCAGCTCATCCTGTTTGTGTGCGGCAGCAAGAGCAGCAATGGCCGCATCCTCTTTGCCGAGTGCAAGGATGCCAACCCCGACTCCCACCTCATCAGCAACGAGACCGAGATCGATGCACAATGGATTCGGGGCAAAGAGAGCATTGGCATCTGCGGTGCCACCAGCACCCCCATGTGGCTCATGAACCGTGTGAAACAGGCCATCGAGGCCATGATAGATACCCATAATCCTTAATTTTCACTTGCGATGCTGAAAACCAAACGCGCCTTTTTCATTATCATAGCCATATTGGTTATTCTCGACATTGCTGCCGCCTTCTGGTATGTGGCAGGCAGGCTCAATAACGACAATCACGACAACCCCTTCTCGGTCGAGGAACGCGACGATGTTGTGTCCGATTCCACCATCGTGGGCGAAACGGCACCCGATAAGTTCGATTTAACCGAGAAAAGTGCCTATTTTGTCTCGGTCAGTCCAGTTTCTGCCTCTAAACCTGGTGTGCACTGGACCAGCACCAAGCGTTACAAGGGGCGCATCCCCGTTTCGGTCAACGGCAGCAATGCCATCGACGAACTGCTCAAGGAAATTGAGCATCGCGCTTTTGGTTTCGGAACTGGTTCGGTTAATACTTGTGCAACAGCCTTCCTCAAATCACCCAAATTCAACACCAACACCTCTTTCGATTTCAAGACGGTGACCAAGGCTCCCCAGGTGAGCGAGGTCTACGGCAATGTGAGCACCATCAAGATTTATCCCACCTTTACCTCCGATTATCTGCTGGTTATGGCCATCGACAAGCAAGACTACGATGGTTACACCCGCACACAGCACATGAGTTTTGTCATCTACAATCGCAAGAAGCATCAGGTGCTGGAAAAGGACAATGTCTTCAACAAGCAGCTGGAGCCCAAAATACTCGCCCTCATTAACTCCCATATCGACGAGCTCAATCTTGGCGGATCGCTCAACCTGCGTCATGCCACCAACTTGCCTGCCCAGATTTCCTTGGGCCGCAAAGGCATCCTTTTTGTCTATGAAAGCGGTAGCATTGCTGAGGCCGACAAGGGAATTATTGATATTTTCCTGCCTTATTCCCGACTAAAGCCCTATTTCACATCCGAGTTCAGTGCCATTGTTGATGCCAACAACGGTTTCTGGGACTATGAACCCGTAAAATTCGACGATTAACCTCTAGGGCTCAAAACACAAACCACGTAGAGGTGGTGAAGCGCGGCAGGGCATAGAGCTGCACATCGCGGTCGCGCGATTCCACACTATTGCTTCCGTCGCCCACTGTCAGCCCGGCTCCATTCAGGGCCTGGCGCATCTCATGCAAGGCTATTTCGGGTGTATTGTTATCCTTGCTCAAGTGGCACAACAGCACATATTTGAGATGTTTGCTGCAAATGCTGCGCACATATTCGGCTGCCACCACATTGTCGAGGTGCCCTTTCTCGCCACGCACGCGATTCTTGAGATATTCGGGATAATGCCCGCTGTCGAGCATGCGGCGGTCATAATTGCTCTCTATCATCAGGTATTCGGCCTGGCGCATGTAGTAGTCGGCACGGGGCGTGATGATGCCCGTGTCGGTAGCCACCACAAACTTGTGTCCGCCACCCTCAATCATGAAGCCCATGTTGTCCGAACCGTCGTGTGAGGTGTCGAAGGCCGTCAGCGTCATTCCCGAGATGTGGAAGGGTATCTCCTTGTAGATGGCCACATGATAGTCTTTGATGCGGCTCGCTATGTTGTGATGTCGTAGCATGCCGGTGAGCAGTCGTGGAGTGCAAAAAATGCCTATGTGCTTGTACTTGCGCACGATGCGGTAGGCATAGCGTATGTGGTCGGCATGGTCATGCGTCAGAATGATGCCTTTGATGTTCTCGGGTTTGATGCCGTTGTGCGCCAGCTCTTCAAACACAAGTTTGGGGTCGATGCCCGCGTCAATCAGAATGCCTTGCCGTTCGTTGCCCAGAAAGGCACAATTGCCGCTGCTGCCGCTGCCAAAACTCGCAAAGTGCATGGCCCACTGATCGACTGCTGCCTCTTGCTGTTGTGCGGCAGGTGCAGAAGCAGGCTCTTCGTGCGGGTCAAAGAGGTCTTCGCTGTCAAAGAGTATCGATGTCTGGTTGTTGCGTTTATATTTTTTATTCGATGAAGCCATTAGTTATTTATAAAGTAGGAATAGGGTAGGTATCTTGTTGAAATCCGTCTTCACTTGTTGCCACTCCCGCACGTTGCGCGTTTCGATGCGTTCTTGGGTGCCAGTGATGTCGCTGGCAATGCACAGTTTCAGTTTCGAGGGCAGTTTTCTGGCCAGTTCTGCCACCAGGGCATTGTTGCGATAGGGAGTCTCGATAAATATCTGTGTCTCGTCCTCGTGCATGATGCGGTGTGTCATCTTTTCCAGCATCTTGGCGCGGGCGTTGGCCTCAATGGGCAGGTAGCCGCGAAATGCGAAACTCTGGCCATTGAATCCCGAACCCATCAGCCCCATCAGTATGCTCGACGGGCCCACCAGTGGCACCACCTTCAGTCCCTTGCGCTGCGCAATCGCCACTACGTCGGCCCCAGGGTCGGCTATGGCGGGGCACCCAGCCTCGCTCAGCACGCCCATGGGCTCGCCTGCCTCCAGCGGGGCAAGATACCCGGCAATGGCTTCGGGAGCCGTGTGGCGGTTCAGTTCATAGAAGGTCAGACTGTCGATGTCGATGTTGCGGTCGCATTTCTTCAGGAAGCGGCGCGCCGTGCGCACATTTTCCACAATGTAGTGGCGCAACTCGCACACCAGCGCAAGGTTTCGTGCCGGCAACACGCTCGTCAAGTCACATTCACTCAACTGAACGGGAATCAGATATAGAGCGGTTTCAACCATTTTTTTCAAAAATAATCCACAAAAGTACGCAAAAAACTTGATTTATATGTATATTTGTACTGAGAATTTAAACGATATATATGATAGAACGACACGTAATCATTGATAGCGTCGACCCGCTACTTTTCTATGGCGTGAATAATGCCAACATTCACCTCATTCGCAATTTGTTCCCAAAACTCCGATTGGCCGCTCGTGGCAGTGTCATCACCGTTATTGGCGATGAAGTCGAAACGGCCGACTTTGAGGCAAAAATCAAGGAACTCGAGCACTATTGCTCTCACTACAACACGCTTACCGAAGATGTCATCATCGACATCATCAAGGGCGAGCCGCCCAAGGAACTCAAGATGGACGATGTCATCGTCTATGGCCTGAATGGTCGCCCCATCAAGGCTAAGACTCCCAACCAGCAACTCATGGTCAAGGTCTTCACCGAGAACGACCTCACTTTCGCTCTGGGACCTGCCGGAACCGGTAAGACCTATCAGGCGGTGGCCCTCGCAGTGCGTGCACTCAAGAACCGCGAGGCGCGCAAAATCATCCTCTCTCGTCCGGCTGTCGAGGCGGGCGAGAAACTCGGTTTCTTGCCGGGCGATATGCGCGACAAGCTAGATCCCTATCTGCAGCCTCTATACGATGCACTCGAGGATATGATTACCCCTGCCAAACTCAAGGAGTATATGGAGACCAAGGTCATACAGATTGCCCCCCTTGCCTTCATGCGTGGACGCACGCTCAACGATGCCATCATCGTGCTCGATGAGGCGCAGAACACCACTACCCATCAAATCAAGATGTTCCTCACCCGCATGGGTATTGGCTCCAAGATGGTCATCACGGGCGACATCACACAGATCGACCTGCCTCGCACCACCACATCAGGCCTCATTCATGCGCTCAAGGTGCTCAAGAATGTGAAAGGCATCGGCGTGGTGCAGTTCGACAAGCGCGACATTGTGCGTCACCAGCTCGTGCAGCGCATCGTCGAAGCCTATGAGCGCCACGAAGCCGAACTCCGTGATGACGAGAAACTCTGATTCTTTTTTTGACTAAATATTTCTTTTAAAACTTCTTGATTATGAAAAAGTTCTTTTCCATTCTGCTGGCAATGCTGGGGCTGAATACCAACACGGCCTGTGCCGAGCAGAACTACAACAATATCGACGTCGATGAGTTTGCCCAGTTCATTCGCCAGGCACAGGTGCAACTGCTCGATGTGCGCACCGCTAAGGAGTTCGACGAGGGTCACATAAGCGGTGCCACACTGCTCGACATGCAGTGCAAGGGCTTTGAGCAGAAGGCGCAGCATCTGCTCGACCCCTCAAGGCCTGTGGCGGTATATTGCCGCAGCGGCAAGCGGTCGGCCATTGCTGCTGGTAAACTGGCCGAATTGGGATTCAAGGTGACCAACCTCACCGGCGGCATTCTCGCATGGAACGATGCCAAGATGCCTACTGTCAAGGGTTCGGCCGAGTGTGATGTCTTCACCACACCCTCAGGCAAGCGCCTTGAGTTTCATGCCCTCATGCACGGTAGCATTCGCATCGTCTTCGATGGTACCGAGATTCAAGTCGATCCCGTCACCAAACTGGGCGACCGCACCGTCGACTTTACTTCAATGCCCAAGGCTCAGTATATC
>JAEEVB010000260.1 GCA_016287065.1 Muribaculaceae bacterium | reverse complement strand
ATAATTTTGCAGTCGCAATTCGACAATCGGGTTGCACAAATCGACTGGAGAGATGCCGGAGTGGTCGATCGGGGCGGTCTCGAAAACCGTTGTACGCTTTGCGTACCGTGGGTTCGAATCCCTCTCTCTCCGCCAAATGAAGGCAAACGGCTGAGTTTTATCTCAGCCGTTTTTTTGCATTGTACCCAAGTGGGAGCTTGCTCACAAATTGGGGCACGATGCAAAAAAGGGATAGGCAAAGCCTCGTTTACTTTCATTTGGTAGCGGCCTCGCGGGAGCGAGAGGGATGCGCGCAGTGAATCCCTCTCTCCGCCAAATGAAGGCAAACGGCTGAGTTTTATCTCAGCCGTTTTTTTTGCATTATATCACAATGAGTGATTGATTACTTGACTATGTAGCACACTGTGTTGCGGAGCGGTCAAAGGCGGTGTAAAAGTGCGATGGCGTCGGTGGGTTGCGGTGCCTTGAACACATAGTTGCCGGCCACCACAATGTCGGCTCCAGCCTCGGCCAGCTGTTTGCCTGTCACCTCGTTCACGCCGCCGTCAATCTCAATCTCAGCCTTTGAACCAGTCTCGGCAATGAGTGCACGCAGTTCTTTCACCTTGCGCAGTGTGCCCTCGATAAACTTCTGCCCTCCAAAGCCGGGATTCACGCTCATGAGCAACACCAGCTCCACGTCGGCCACGATGTCGCGCAACAGGCACACAGGGGTATGAGGATTGAGCGCCACGCCCGCCTTCATGCCGGCAGCATGAATCTGCTGCACCACGCGATTCAGATGTGTGCAGGCCTCATAGTGCACGGTCATGATCTCGCCACCACAGTCGCGCACCTCGTTTACAAACTTCTGGGGTTCCACAATCATGAGGTGCACATCAAGGGGCTTGGTGCTGTGCTGCTTCACATACTTCATCACGGGGAAACCAAACGAGATGTTGGGCACAAACACGCCGTCCATCACATCGATGTGCAGCAATGCAGCATCGCTATTGTTCACCATTTCTATGTCGCGAGCCATGTGGCCAAAGTCGGCCGACAAGAGAGAAGGACTTACTTTCATTGTTTTTCTGTTTTATTGCTTTCGGTTAATGCTTTCTTTTTTTGCTTGTTCTTATACACCCTATAGCCAATGTAAACTACTGCTGCGCCAAGCAAGGCAAAACCTGCTATCTTCAAGTAGTGACTATAGTGCTCGAGCTGCGCGAAGAGCTGGCTGTCGTCGGGCACAACCCTGTAGAGCAAATAGCCCAGACCTGCCAGCACCACATTCCAGATGCCAGCACCCAACGCCGTGAACAGGCTGAAGGTGCCAAAGTTCATCTTCGACAAGCCTGCCGGTATCGATATCAGGTGACGCACTGCAGGCAGCAGTCGACCAAAGAAGATGGAGATAGAGCCTTTGCGCTGGAAGTACTGCTCGGCATGCTCCAGTTTCTCGCGGTTGAGCATGAACGCATGCCCCACACGGCTGTCGGCAAACTTGTAGAAGATGGGCCTGCCTATGAGCATCGACAGGCCATAGTTGATGGCCGAGCCCAGATAGGCACCCACCGTAGCTGTCACGATCACCAGCCAGAAGTCGAGGTTGCTGTTGGCCTGCAGCGAGAAGTAGGCAGCCGGCGGCACCACCACCTCGCTGGGCAGCGGCACAATCGAGCTCTCGATGGCCATGAGCAGGATTATGGTCCAGTAGTTCATGTGCTCCTTGAACCAGTTGTAGAGGTTCTCGGCCCACGAAGGTTCGGCAACTGCTGCGGCGGCATCGGCCGCCGCACCCTGTGCCATAGCAGTCATTGCCAGGGTTATCATTGCCAGCACCAGCAAAGCAGTATATAAAGTTTTGTTTCGGTTCATCAGTCTTTTGCGTTTTGTCGTACAAAGATAGTATAAAAAAGTCACACTTCATAACCCAGCGCACGAAACATCGCCCCATAGGCCTCGGCTTTCTTCTCCAGCGCCAGAGGATAGGCCCTCGACGACGACGGCATGCGGTAGAGTGTGAAGCGATGACCATGATACACGCACGCCACGCTCTCTCCCATCTTGGGCACCTCTACCCCAGCCTTCTCGGCAATCACGCCAGTGGCCTTCTCGCCGGCCGTCACAATAGCCTCAATGGTGGGTCGCTGGGCAAAGAATCGGTCAAGGTCGATGGTCTCTACAATCTCCAGGAATTTATCGCTCGCGTTGTCCTTCAGGCGGCGCACACGCATTGCCGTGTCGAACAAGGCTATGCGTTGCTCGGTGAGAAACGCCTTGAGCAGCGGCAAATCGAAGCGTTTCACCTGCTCAAGCCAAAACCAGTTCTTGTCGTCATAGAATATGAGCCCCATGATTCGCCACATATCGTTGATTTTGTTCGGGTAATAGAACTCCATAGACCAACGCTCGGGCTTGGGCGGGAATGTACCCAGCATGAGCACACGGGCACCCTCGGGCAGAAATGGTTCAAACGGATGGTTCTCTATTTGTGGGTTCATTGTGTGTGACCATAAATTCTTTGCAAATTTACATTTTTTCTGTGATAATTCAAAACTGAAAATGTTGAGGAAATTTCTTGCTACTGTGTGGGTATTTTTGTAATTTTGCAAGTTAAATGTAATCAGTATAACTGCTTCCGCAAAGTGAAACGGCTTGTTGACATATTGCGTGACACGCACCACCTCGCAGCGCACGACTATGCAGCACTGCTCAGCGCCCCCAATGACGACGATGTGTCCTATCTGCGCCAACAAGCGCAGCAGGTGGCCATCGCCAACTTCGGGCACGGCATCTTTGTGCGAGGACTTGTCGAGGTCACCAATGTGTGCCGCAACGACTGCCTGTACTGCGGTATTCGCAAGAGCAACACCCATGTTGCCCGCTACATGCTCACGCACGACGAGGTGATGCAATGCTGCCAGCAAGGCCACGATACAGGCTTCCGCACTTTTGTGCTGCAGGGAGGCGAACTGCCCCGCGACAAGGCTCAGTGGATCGAGGAACTCGTGGCCGACATCAGGGCCTCGTGGCCCTATTGCGCCATCACTCTGTCGCTGGGCGAATGGCCCGGTGAGGTATATGAGCGCTGGCATCGCGCCGGAGCCGACCGCTACCTGTTGCGGCACGAGACGCACAACTCGGCGCACTATGCCACCCTGCACCCCGCCACCATGTCGCTCACCACAAGGCTGCAATGCCTCGATGCCCTCAAGCAAGTGGGTTATCAGGTGGGCACAGGCATCATGGTGGGCAGTCCAGGGCAGACGGTGGACCATCTGGTCGAAGACATCCAGTACATCGAGCAGTTGAAACCTC
>JAEEVB010000259.1 GCA_016287065.1 Muribaculaceae bacterium | reverse complement strand
GGTTATGCCGCTGCCGACTATGGCAAACTGGCCCCCTGGTGGAACAAGGTGGCCAAAAAATTTGAACGCCACATGTTCGTGTCGCACTCCATCTCATCGCTCACCAAGAACAGCTATGGCTCGGAGGACCCCGTGCCCAGCATGACAAGCAGCAACGACTATGACGAATATGCCAACCAGGTTGAACTGATGCGCACGACCAACGAAGATGGAGCCCCCGGCTCGATCTACTACTCGTGCCACTATCTTTACAAGATGGGTGCCGACGAGTCGTTTGCCCACTATCTTGGGCGCGTGACCTACACTCGCCCTGCCCTGCCCCCCGCTATGCCGTGGAAGGCAGCGACCGACCCCGGAGCGGTACGGGACCTGAACTTCGACGGACAGCAACTGACGTGGAACGGCTATGAGAACGTGCGCTACACGGTGTATGCCTTCCCCAACACGCTGGCCCAATCGCTGTTTAACTGCAACGGCGAGTATCTGCTCGACATGACGTATGATGAAATTTTCACCATACCCGAGCAATACCGCGAAGGTTACCAATATGCCGTGTGCGTGCTCGACCGTGTGGGCAATGAATATGCTCCCGTGATATTCGGGGAGCCACTTGACCCGCTGGCAAATCCCACGCTGGTGAGTCCTGAAGACGGCGCATCGCTCTACAACCCGTTCACCTTCACGTGGAATGCAGTGGAGGGAGCACAAAAATACATCCTTGAGATCGCGCAAGACGAGACCTTTGACCACGTGATATCGCGCATCAACACAGCGGACACCGTGATGACCAGCGCGAACATCAACTTCAGGAACGGCACGACGCACTACTGGCGAGTGCAGGCCAGTGGTGAAGGCCATGCCAACGGCTTGAGCGAGGTGCGTTCGATTGTGCCTCTGACCCTTGTGATCACACACCCCTATGACGGGCAACAAGGCATATCTACCACCGACACCATCAGGTGGAACGCTCCTGACGATGTGACGGTGGCCACACTGCGCATTGCCAGCGATGAGGAGATGAGCAACATTGTGCTTACGGGTACCTCTACCACAGGCGAATATGTGATTCCTGCAGGCAAGTTGAATCCCGGCACGAAATACTATGCCACGGTGAGCCTCACCTATAAAGATCTGGAGCAGACCAGCCCTGTAGTGAGCTTCACCACGCAATTTGCAGCACCGTCGTTTGTCACGCCCGTGAATGGGGGCAAACTGTATGGTGACCAATATGTTGAAGTCCAGAGCCAGAGCGAGGCACTCTCCTATACCGTAGAGATTTCGAACTCGGCCACGGTGTGGGGCCGCACCCGCTTTGTGGAAACCCTGAAAAACGGTGCGACCCAGGTATCGAAACCCGCCAATGAAATCAAGGTGAACAGCAAACTGATGGAAGACGGCACCACGTACTACGCCAGGGCCAAAATGAGCTATATTGACGAGCAAAATGTGACCCGCTCGACCGACTATGGCGATGTGGTGAGCTTCACCTACAAGGCAACACGTCCCGAAAGAGGCGACGTGAACGGCGACGGCAACATCAATGTTACCGACGTGACCACGCTGGTGAACATGATACTGGGCGTGGTGCCGACCGACAAGGTGACAGCCGACGTGAACGGTGACGGCAAGATAAACGTGAGTGATGTGACTGCCCTAATTAACATCATCCTGGGCATTCATTAAAGATAAACCGGTCGTTTGGACCGTGTGAAGTCCTATGCTTATAGGCTCCACCAATCTATTTAAACATATATAATTTGGAGGATTCCGGTGTGAACTGGAATCCTCCTTTGTCTTGTCGTGCTATGTGTTGTGGGAACCTATTTGAGTCCGGCCCATTCGCCTTGCATGGGCTTGCACTGCGAATAGAGAGCAGGACAGTTGCTCACCACATAGTAGTCGGCGCCATTGGGTTTCACGACCTCGGCTCCGCGCCAGTTGGTGTCCCAGCCCTTGCTGTTGATCTGGAGGTAAATTACGGTGCCCCCCAGCAACTGCGACTGCTGATACTGCTTGGCGGGATCGACACGCATCTCGATGGTATAAGGCACGTCGGGCTGATAACCATTGGCCGGTGAAGCTCCCTTCATGAGGGCTGCAGCCAGATAGGGACGGCTGTAGAAGGCATCTTTCACGTTCATCATCTCCTTGAGCTGGAGCAATGTGGCCTGGTGATTGACTTGTGTGTTGTTGAGCCTGAGGGCTTGCTCGCCCAAAGCGGCATCGCGGCGATACATCTCGAAGGCGAGCACCTGCAAAGCAAGAGCGCCTTGGGGTTCGTCACCCACCTTGTGCTGCAGTTCCTTGAACTGCTCGATGGTAGTGGGAATGGCCGAGAAGGAGATGGAGGCAACCTGGTTGGCATCCCACTTATCGTGGTTCACACTTCCGGACATCTCGCAAGAGATTTTCTCGCCTGGCATAGAGAAGTCATCGGTCATAGCCAGTGAAGCACTGGCATCGGCGAGCCTGGAATCGGCTTTCTTTTCACATGCTGCCAAGCACAGGCAAGCGAGCGCAAGGGTCAAAATGGTTCTATAATGTTTCATAGTTGTTGTAGTTTATTAGATTGTGATTGCTACATATGTGCATTTCTCGTGTTGCAAAGATAGTTCAAAAGGATTAAAAATTCAAATATCAGGGCAATCTCAGAGAAGAAAACCACGAAAAAAGGTGACTCGAATCGTGAGTCACCTTTATATCGATAGGGAATTGATTGGCAGAAATGAGTATCAGATGACGCCAAGAATTATGTTGATGAGGGTGGTGACGTCGGAGACGTTGATCTTGCCATCGGCGTTCACGTCGCCAACAGGAGTATTGCCCACAAAGTTCACCTTGATGATTTGCTGTAAGGTGGAACTCATGTCGATGTCGATATCAACCGAGAGCACCTGCTTGTTAAACCTTGCGGTCAAAACAATAGGAACCGGGCTGATATTAGGACCTATCCACAGTTCAATATTCGGATCATCACCCTCAGTAATCATAATGTCCTGATCGACGGTGATGGTCTTAATTCCATATGCTTCTACTGCGTCGAGACCTTCGAGTTCGATGTTGCCCACACCCATTGTGAAACCATCGCCAATGTCAAGGATGAAATTCTTGAGGCTGAAGTTGTATTTTCCGCCTTCTTCCACAAGGTTGATTTTGGTCGACATCTGGTGTGCCTCACCATTTACCGTAACGGTAAGCTGGCCCGTGTAGTCGGTAGCCCATGCAGCCATTGCACACATGAAGCCTGCTACAAGAAGGAATGCTTTTTTCATAGTTTAATATAATACTTTTTTAAAGAGGGTGCCTCACCTTTGGGCAAGACACCCGC
>JAEEVB010000258.1 GCA_016287065.1 Muribaculaceae bacterium | reverse complement strand
GCAAGTCGATAGGCGGCAGTTATGACTATTATCCCACCACCGAGCAACTGGTGCTGCATGACATGCTGGTGAAGATAGAGGGGCAGGCCTATCGCGAGGGCGACCACCTGCATGTGCAGTTTGAGGCCGACAAGTTCCTGACCTTGATGCGCCTATTGGGAAAACTGATACATGCCGACGTGCTCAAGTCGCTGGCAAAGCTCAGCAACAACTATCACGACGTGAAAGTGGGATTTGACTTCAAACAGGTAAGATAACAACACAAAAAAATCTCAGCCTTCACATCATGCAAAAGCTGAGTAAACTTAGTTAATACTTGCTCTATGATAGAGCTCTGAGCCCTTTGTGCGGCACAGTTAATAAATCATTGGTCTGTATTGAATCAGTCAATTTTCAAAATACCTTTTCTATAGGCATTTCCGATAAGTTCGGCTACATTGCGTGACTCTGTCTTGCGGAGCAACTGCTTCCTGTGGTACTCCACCGTGTTGGTAGAAATATACAGCTGTTCAGAAATCTCCTTGCTATTCAGACCACTTGCCAGGAGTTTGAGAACCTCAAGCTCACGATTGGTTAATTCTGAATTACGAGCAATCATCTGTTCGGTTTTTATAAATTTAGCATGGCAAAATTATAAACAAATATAATATTTACAAAGTTTAATGGTTTAAAAATCAATGAAAAACACGAAAACTACTGATTTCGGTCTATTGCTCTTCGGTTTACAATAGGTTGATTCTGGTAGTGAGTATTTTATGCACAAATAATTCCGACTTTTGGAACAGGTGCTCCATTCTGCGCACAATGTCATTCAGAATTATGCATAAATCAAATCGAGGATGCACTTGGATAAGCACACCCTCGACTAACTATCTTATTGCCACTGTTTTCAGTAATTGCCCAAGATGATGTTGATTAGGGCCGTCACGTCGCTCACATTCACAGTCTCATCACCATTCACATTAGCCACTTCATAGTCAATCGGCAACTTGCCCAAAATCATGTTGATGAGGGCTGTCACATCACTTACATTCACGCTACCGTCACGATTCACATCACCCCACTTCACGGGTTGAGGCTCACTATGGTCTTCCTCGCCCAGGGTGAACGTCACGGGCGAGCCCCACATCTTGTTGCTGTCGGGGTAATGCGGGTTGCGCAGTACCATTCTGTACTGGTCGCCCACAATGCCATTGGTCATTGAACCGTTGAAGTCGATAGTAACTGTCTCACCATTAGCAATGGTAACGAAGGGTGAGTAGAAACGCGTGAAGATGGTATTCTTGTCGTCATAGAGCACCATAACCTCGATTTGACCGTTATAGACACCGCCAGTGTTCTTGATAGAGGCTGTAGCTTCAACGCGATTGGCAGGCATTACCTCGCTGGCAGGTGTGAGGGCCTGAGTCACTGTCAGGTCGAATGCGGCAGGTTCTGCTCCTACGGTCACGGTAGGACGCTCGCCGTCGATGGGCTCGTTAATGACATCGAGCATGGCAAGCTGGTAACTGCCGGCCGCCGGTGCCGTGAACACAATTTCCAGGTTCAACGAATCGGCGGTGGGCACAACAACACGCAATGCATCGCTCTTAGCTGCCACCGTGCCGTTAGCCGTGAGCAGCGCGAAGAAAACGTCGGCATAGTATTCATCACCCGAATTGCTCAGCGTGGCCTTGGCATAAATCTGCTGGTTGGCCAGCGCTTCGTTAACTAGAGAAATGTGGTCGACGTGAAGAGTTGGGTTAACATCCACCTCGGTAAAGTAGGCATAGCCGTCGCTTTTCACCTCCATATTCACATACTGGCGTGGGCCGAGTGCCACTTTCACAAAGTCACTCACAGAGCCATCGGGAGTCTCGTAAATCACACGAACGGTGTATTTGCCAACCGCCAGCGACGAGGGAATCCTCACATTGTCGTCACGGGTATAGGTGTAATTAGGCTTCATCTCCATGGTTGAGTTTGAAGAATAATCAGATGTGGCAACCACCGTGCCTGCAGCATTATAGATTTTCACTTTGCGCACAATAGTGGTGCTCACAGGAGAGTTGGAACATACGGCCGCCATGCTCTTCGAGGTGAATTTAGCACTGCTGCCTTTTTTCACTCTCGCACTCTCGGTATAAAATTCATTGGCGTGTACCGAATAGGTAGCCGCACCACCCGCATCGGGTCTGATGCCCACAATCATGCCCTGGCTGTTATTATAGCCACCATCGCTGCCACCTATGCCCTGTTGCTTGGGCGAGAGATCAAAGATCACAAAATAGCCGTTCGACTTGCCGCCCCAACCCCAGTTGAAGTGGTAGTAGCCGTCGGCATTACGCCCATCAAGCACAAAGGCATGGCCGCCGCCCGAAAGGGTGGTACCGTGATAGATGACAGGACGCGACGCTTCAAGTTCGGCATCAATGCACTGAATCCACTCGTCGAGTTTGTAGCTCTTGCGGCGCATGTAGCGCATAGCCTTGTCATATCTGAAATAGCTACCCAATGCGCACAAGGTGCGATAGGTCTGCGTGCCACTGCTGCTGCCGTAGCTCATATTCACCGAGATGCCACAATGGCTCATGAGCAGAGCCACGGCATTTTGCTCCTCGGTAGTGCTCTCGCTGCCGTAGGTGGGAGTCATGTGATCCCAGTCATAAGTGGTGTTGCCAAAGTTGGCTGTCAGAGTAACAGTTTGCGTCGAGTCCTTGTTGAGAATTGTTGTATAGGTATTACTGCCCGTTCCTTGAGACGGCCACTTGTGATAATACATGACCTGGGCCATAGCGGTGGCCACACAACCCGTCACGGTGCGTTTGGTTTCGCCGTCTTTCACGTAGGTGGGACACATATTATTATATGGTGCGCTTTGGTTCCACTTGAGATTTCCTAGCAGCGGTGATATGGAACTCACGCTACGTGACGAAGTGTGCAACATGGCATCTGGGGTGCTCTCGAGGTCGCGCACCAGCAAAGCCAGTTCGTCGAGCCAGGCCTTGAGGTTCTCGGGTGCATTAGCAGGGTCGAAGCCACCTTCCACGCCGTAGCCCAATACCTGAGCAAGACGGTCGGTGCCGCTCACCAGCACATAACCGTCATCTTCTCCGTAATTGTATATATAGTAGGCTGGCGACAACAATGTCGGGTCGCTATAGGCGAGCTTGAGCTCAGAGGCATGTCCGCGCATCTTGTGCAGGGCGTCTGGGTTGCTGGTCAAGAAGTTGAGTGCAACAGCCTGAGCCTGCGACTCACTGATGGGAGTTGCCATGAGGGTGCCTGTGATGCACGTCAAGAAAAGTAATAATAATGCGGTTCTAATCTTCATGATTTTGTAATTTTAT
>JAEEVB010000257.1 GCA_016287065.1 Muribaculaceae bacterium | reverse complement strand
TATGGGCAAACCCGTCGATGAGTATGTGAACGACCGCTTTGCCAAGGCTATCGACATTCTCAACCTCATGGAGAAGAAACTGCCCGAGAAGGCTTGTCCGTTCACCTTGAACATGGGTGGTATGCAACGCCTTGCCGACATTTACGAGACCCTTGGCAAAGAGACCAACAAGCCCGAACTCGTGAAAAAGGCCATCGGCATCGTTGAGAGCGAAATCATGCGCTACTCGCAATACATGATCTATTATCAGTCGATTGGCGAGCGCATCAACGGATTGAGCAACTACGACCAGAATGTGATGACCATCTACTATCCACGACTCTTCAGCCGCTACAAGGAGATGAATCCTGCCGGTTACGACGGCCTCATCAAGAAGGTGAAAGGCATGGGCGTCTATACCAACGAGGTGGAAGACTATGTGAAGTCGTACGAACAGTGCAAGCAAATGGAAGCGCAGTATACCGAAGAGGAACTGCAGGCCATGTACGAGGCCGCTCAACGCCAACAGCAAGGCGGCGGCAACAATGGCCCAGGTATTAGCATTCCCAGTGCCGAAGCCGCTGCTCAAGAAGACCAGAATGCAACCCGAAACTAATCATTCACATCAGGCGACGGGGTCAGTAAAGCCCCGTCGCTTTATTTTTTGATGACATGAGACTCACAAAACTCGTTGAACGCCCGCCACTTGCCTACCGTATGCTGTTTCCCGAAACGGTGTGGCGCATCCATCACAAGCCGCACACGGTGTACCTCACCTTCGACGACGGGCCCATTCCAGAGGTCACGCCGTGGGTGCTCGACACGCTCGATCACTATGGGGTGAAGGCCACCTTCTTTTGCGTGGGCGAGAATGTGAAGCGCAATCCCCTGCTGTTCCAGGAAATCTTGCTGCGCGGCCACAGCGTAGGTAACCACACCATGAGTCACGCGCAAGGTGCCTACATGAAGACCAAGGCCTATCTGCACAATGTGTTCACCGCCAACGAATATATTCACTCGCCACTGTTCCGCCCGCCGCACGGACTGCTTCGCTGGGCACAGTCGAAGGTGCTACGCGCACGGTTTGCCATCATCATGTACGACCTGGTGACACGCGACTACAGCAAGAAACTCAACGGCGAGCAGGTGCTCGACAATGTGAAGCACCTGGCCCGCAATGGCTCCATCATCGTGTTTCACGACTCGCTCAAGGCCGAGAAGAACATGAAATATGCCCTGCCAAAAGCCATCGAGTGGCTCAAGGAGCAAGGCTACGACTTCGGTAAACTGCCCATGTAACATCCTGCCTCGTTATGAACCCTGGCACCAGCATAGAGACCCTCATCAAGGCCGAAGCCCAAAGGCTGGGATTCGATGCCTGTGGCTTTGCAACAGCCGAAGCCGTTGACGACGATGCTGTGCAGCGCTACAGTGAGTGGATCTCCAGCGGAGAGCACTCGTGCATGGCATGGGCCGAACGGCACGATGACATTCGCCGCGACCCGCACCTGCTGCTGCCTGGAGCACGGTCAGTGATTTGCCTGGCCATGAACTACTACCCTAACCGCTTCCAGCCTGCCGATGCACCACAGTTTGCCTACTATGCCTATGGCCGCGACTACCACGAGGTGCTGCGCGACCGTGGCCACCAGTTGGCACAATTCATCCTGGAGAAAACCGGTTGTGCTTCACGTGTGTGCGTTGACTCGGCACCTATGCGCGAACGCTATTGGGCGCAGAAGTCGGGCATCGGGTTTGTGGGGCTCAACAATATGATAATCCTGCCCGGCAAGGGCTCTTTCTTTGTGCTGTGCGAGGTGATTACCGAGTTAGAACTCACACCCGACGCGCCTTGCACCGAAACTTGCGGCGAGTGCCATGCCTGTGAGCGACACTGCCCAGGACAGGCACTGCATGACGGCATGGTTGATACCCGCAAGTGCCTCTCGTGCCAAACCATCGAGAACCGCGACGAGCGGCTGCCTGAATGGATTGAGCAGCACATAGGCAACCATGTGTACGGCTGCGACGAGTGCCAGTTGTGCTGCCCACACAACCGCCATGCCACCGGCAATCATGTGCCCGAATTCCAACCCAGCGACGAATTTCTGCAACTCGATGCTCAAGCCATCCTCGACATGACGCAGGAGCAGTTCAGCCGCATCTTCAGCCACAGTGCCGTGAAGCGTGTGAAGCTGGCAGGGCTGAAAAGAAATATGCGTGCCATTCTTATCCTCTCAAATCAATAGAAAAATTCCTTTATATTTCCCCAAAACCATCATTTTAACCCTATTTTTGGGGAATTATAAAATATGATATGCGTGCCGTGAAAGCACGCATATCATGATTCGTTTTGAAATTCTTCATCGCAATGGAGCTGATGAAGAATAATGGGTTTTAGCCGTCAATTAGTTTTTGGCGCAGTCCTTGCAGTCGCCGCACTGCTGTTCGGCGGTGCCACACTTGGCGCAATGGGGCGAAGTCATCTCGCAAGTAGCCTTGCAGCACTGCTTTTTGGCCTCTTTCTCGCATTTCTTTTCGCAAGCTTTGGCCTCTTTGTCAGCACAAGCTTTAGCGCACTCAGGGCCTTCGCCTTTGGCACATTTATGGCCTTCGTCTTTGGCACACTTGTGACCTTCGGCCTTCTCGCATTTTTTGCCTTCGATTTTCTCGCACTTCATGTCGCCTTTAGCGCACTTCTTGGCTTCGGCCTTTTCGCACTTCATTTCTTTAGCGCACTTGTGGCCTGCGGCTTTTTCGCACTGCATACCTTCGGCTTCGGCTTTCTCTTTCATCTTAGCGGCTATTTCCTTTTCCATCTTAGGATCAGCCTTCTTATCCATTTTCACAAACTCCTTCTTAACGGGAGCACTTGATCTTTTGGCAGATGCTTTTGTTTGAGCGAAACTCATTGATGCACCCAGAACGAGTGCTAAACTGATAGCTAATAATTTTTTCATATCTTTAGTTTTTTAAGTTAATATCTGCCGCAAAATTACTATTTTGTTTCAATAATCACATTATCTTTTACTTAAATAACCTTAAATAGTAAAATAGGAGACAAACGCGGATATAATCAGACAATGGATGACTATTGATTGACAATATTTTTTATTGATGACAATTAAAATCAGCAAATAATAGATTAATTAAACAAAATATTTTCTGTCGCCCCGATGGGGCTAAACATAATGATTCATGCCTATATTACAGGGGTTGCGCCTGCGGCTCCACCACCTGCCTATTATCTTGCGCCCCTGATGGGACTAGCAGCGGGTGTCTCGGAGGACTCGGATGGGATGTATCGTCCTGAAAAAAGTTGACTCGGGAAAAGTTAATAATATGTTAATTCAAAAAGA